>CAYIBE010000026.1:0-7030 GCA_964361555.1 Candidatus Woesearchaeota archaeon
CCCTTAATAATTTCTTCCTTGTCAAATTTTTTAAGGTCGCTCATCTCTTGCCCAATACCAAGATATAAAATCGGTTTCTTAGTAACATAACTAATACTCAAAGCAGCTCCTCCTTTCTCATCAACATCGGCCTTCGTCAAAATAATGCCATCTATCCCGATCATTTCATCAAAAAGTCTAGCCTGTTCAACACAGTCATTTCCCGTTATTGACTCACCAATAAATAAAGTAAGATCAGGATGAGCAACCTTATTTACTTTTTCTAATTCTCTCATAAGGTTCGTATTACTATGTAATCGTCCAGCGGTATCAATCAGAACAACATCAATATGTTTCGCTTCAGCATGTTTAATAGCATCAAAAGCAACAGCACCCGCGTCACTGCCGTAATCCTGTTTAATCACCTTAACACCTAAGCGTTTTCCATGTTCTTCCAGTTGATCGATGGCAGCTGCACGAAAAGTATCTGCTGCAGCTAAAACACACGTTTTCTTATGTTTCAACAAAAGATGAGTAATTTTAGCAATTGTTGTCGTCTTTCCGCTACCATTAATACCAGCAAAAAGAATCACATACGGTTTTTTTTCTTTCACTTTTTGTAAAAGATCAAATCCCTCAACAAATAATTCCAAAAGAGAGTTGCGTAATGATTTTTCAATAATCTCACGAATATCTTTTCGTAACAATGGAATATCAACAAGTGATTTTTTTAAGTCATTTTTTATTTTTTCAACAACATCAAAAGCAACATTATTCTCGAGCAACGTAAGTTCCAAAATCTCAAATAATTCATTAAACGTTTCTTCCGTAATTTTTTTAGTAAGAATTTTTTCCTTAACCTTCCCAAAAATACCAATTTTCTTTTCTTCTTTTTCAACAGCCTTCTGTATTGTCTCTTCAATAGCCTTCTCATTAATGGGTTGTTTCACTTCCTCTATAATTTCTTTAACAGATTCTTCTTTTTTCGTCTCTTTCGTTTTCTTTTTTTGCGTTGGTTTTTTCGTAAAAAACGAAAAAAACTTCTTTTTTTCCTTAACGTCCTTCTCGACATCTTTCTTAATAATCTCTTTAATTTCTTCAACAGGTATTTCTTCTTCAGTCGCTTTTGTCTCTGCTTTTTTAGCAAGATGAGAAATAGTCTCCTTCAGTTTTTCTTTAAAAAATTTAAACATAGAAAATCTCAAGAATAATCTCTTTTAAATAACTTCCTTAAATACAACGATAAACTACAGCAATCTTTAAGAGGATAAGCTAGTGGTGTTTAGTGAGGGGAAATGGCAGAAACGATTATAACATATGACTCGATCTATGAAACGCTACGAAAAGAGAAGTATGAACCAGAAATACAAAAACTCTCAGAAACCTTTTATGCAGACACGATAACATACCTCAAAGAAAAAAAAGCAATTGTAGAAACGCAAAGATCTCAGCAATCAATATTTTCAGATGAAACAGTAAAAACAGAAAGACAGATTCAAAACATCAAACGTCTTCTAAAAGAACTCTACGAAAGAAGAGAAAACAAGATTATTCAGTTAGCTCTATTCTCTTCAAGATCAGAAACACAACCAGAAATATCAAATCTTCTTCCAGAAGAACAAGAATTCTTTAGAGCCATAAACGCCAATTTAACACTCTACAGAAAAGGGATCATGGAACATCTCCTCCAATTAAAATATCCTAAAATAAGTAAACCGAAAGATATAAAAACGGAAGAGGAAGAACACACTAAATTAGTACGTTTCCTCAATCCCGTACCAAAATTTATGGGTGAGGATCTCAATATATACGGCCCATTTTATGCAGATGATATTGCATCATTACCAATCAAAGCAGCATCCTTATTAATAAAAACGAAAAGAGCACAGGAAATAAAAAGTGAAAATACCGAAAAAAACACGTAGATATTGTAAGTACTGTAAAAAGCACACTCAACATGAAGTAGCAATAGCAAAGAAGAAAGAGAGAGGAGCATTAAAGAGAGGATCAATTAAGCGAGCAAAGAAGAGAGGACGCGGAACAGCATATGGAAACGTAGGAAGATGGGGTTCAAAACCAGCAATAAGTAAATATAAAAGAACCGGAGCAAAGATCAGCAAAAAAACAGATCTACGATATAAATGCACAGAATGTAATAAAACATCAGTCCAGAAAGAAGGAAAAAGAATGAAAAAATGTGAATTAGTATGAAGCAAAAAGTAACAGCCTCTAGATTTATTAAATTAAAATGTATAAAATGTAAGAATGAACAAATTGCATTTGGAAAACCTTCAACAAAAGTAAAATGTTTAGTCTGTGGTAAAGTATTAATTGAGCCAAGAGGAGGAAAGGGCATAGTAAAATCAAAAATTTTGGAGGTTCTTGAGTAGTGTTCTATAAGAAAAAAGGCATGCCAGAAGAGAATGAACTGGTCATGTGCACAGTAAAAAAGATAATCCCTCATTCAGTGTTTGTTAGCCTCGACGAATACGAAAACAAAGAGGCAATGATCCATATTTCAGAAGTCTCTCCAGGAAGAATCAGGAACATCCGCGATTTTGTGAGAGAAAATAAAGTTATTGTATGCAAAGTTCTTAAGATACATGAAGGAAAAAGCCACATCGACCTTTCTCTACGTCGTGTATCATTGCAGCAAAGAAAGAAAAAAGAAGAAGAACACAAACAAGAACAAAAATCAGAAAAACTCATAGAGCTGTTAACAAAAACTGAAAAAATATCCATAGCAGATTTTTACGAAAAAATAGGCAACAAGATTATAGAAGAATATAGCTCATTAACAAATTTTTTCAACGATGTTCTAGCAAACGAAGAAGGAATAACTAAAAACAAAATACTGCAAGAACCATTAGGAAAATCATTAATCAAACTAGTAAAAGAAAAGATTAAACTGCCCGAAGTAAAGCTTGATGCAGTTATACAACTACAAACAAAAGATCAAGGCGGATTAGAAAAGATAAAAGAACTATGTAAAAAAGCAGAGGAATTTGCAAAGAAACAGGGGTATAGAATCGATATGAGATATATCAGCGCTCCTCGGTATAGTCTTTCGATAACAGCAAATAATTATAAAGACGCGGAAAAAGCATTGCAAACTCTCTCAGAAATGATCATCACGATAGCAAAATCAAACAAGGTAGAAGCATCATGGCAAAAGAAATCCTAAAGTGTGTCACATGTGATAGTTATACACTAAAACATCTACATTGCGAACAAAAAACGATAAGTATAAAACCTGCAAAATACTCTCCTATAGACAAGTGGGGTGCATATAGACGAAAACAGAAAAAAAATGACCTGGCATATTCATCAAATAGCAAAACCAAAGATTAAGAATCCCGTACTTATAGAGGGGCTTCCCGGAGTTGGAAACGTAGGAAAAATAGCTGCTGATTTTATGATTGATACATTAAAAGCAAAGAAGCTATGCGAGATAACTTCCTACAACCTCCCACATTGTGTATTCGTAAATGAAGAAAACCTCGTAGAACTTCCTATAATAGAAGTGTTCTATAAAAATTACAAAGATCATACATTATTATTGCTTGCCGGCGATATCCAGCCCTTAAACGAAACATCATGCTATGAATTTTGTGATAAGATCCTCGATTTGGTAGAGGAACAAAAAGGGAAGAAAGAAATTATTACACTGGGTGGTATTGCACTGAAGAAAAACCCAAATACTCCTAAAGTATACACCGCCGCAAATGGTCACACCATCAGAAAGAAATATGATAAAATGATGAGAAATGGGATGTATGGTATTGTAGGTCCTATTGTAGGTGTTTCTGGATTACTTGTCGGACTTGCAGGAAAGAGAAAAATCCCGGCAGTATCTCTTTTAGCAGAAACATGGGGGCATCCCGCTCATCTAGGAATAACCTCGGCGAAGGCCCTGCTCCAAGTATTAAACACAAAGTTAAAACTAAAGATGAACCTCAAAGAGTTGGATGCTGAACTACTTGAAATAGAAAAACAAGAAAAAATAAACATGACCAACATAAAAAGAATGAAAATCTTAGAGCAAAAAGAAAAGGACATAAGTTATATCGGTTAAAATAGTTTCAACTTCTGATAAAAAAATAATTTCCTTAATTATTGGAGCAGTTTTAGCCAGCGTGGGTGTTACTAATACATTTAATCAATCATTAATCTCTGTTATTCTTGTTATTTTAGGAGTTATTCTTATAATAAAATCTTTAGAATGAAAAAAGAAGATCTTGATAAGGATATATACGATCTAAAACCTTAATCTTGTTAAGGCGAGAACCTTTCTCGAATTAGCCTTTACATCATGGATTTCTATATTTTCTGTTTCTCGAATGTTTTTTGATTCTGGAACATTACCATTAGCGCTATCAACTCTTGTAGCTATTATTTTTCTAGTAATGGCAATTATTATGTTCGAAGGATGCAACGACATTTATACAAAACTGGAAAAAATGAGAGAAAGCTAAAACTCAGTCAGATTTTTCTGAGATATAATCTTTTCATGTCGATCAAGAACAATTTCTCCATAAACGCCATCATATCCGGGTTTAATAATTAATTTCCCTTCTCTATTGATAATAATAATTTTTGCAAGTTTTTCATGGACAACTTTTTTTAAATCATCATAACTCACATCCAACAAAACAGTAAATTCATTACCAAAATTCTTAATTAACAAGTTATAAATCTCCCACACTTTTTTAGAAGATAACTGTTGTATTCCATAAACTGCACTTATTAACTCATGCAAAGGAATTATCTGAACAAAATCCTTAACATCTCTAGGCCTATAGCCCTCTGGTTCTTTAGCAAGTTCTTGAATTCTATAATCTACACCTATAGTTAATTCGTTTCCGCATTTAGGACAAATTCCTTTTAATTTTTTACTTTCCTCATAATTACAAGAAAAGTTACAGTTTCTGTGTCCATCATAATGATATTTACCATATTTGGGATCGGTTTCAATAGTTAATTTTAATCCTTCACCAGTTCTGATCGCATGCATAATATCATGATAACGTAATTCTTTTATATCAAAAACCGTAGCTTCTCTCCCTAGTCTCCAAGGCCAAAACGAGTGTGCATCAGAAAAACTCACAATATTCACCTGCTCTTTTAACCTCCATAACATTGAAGGAGTTGCACTCATGCCACTTTCAACAGCATAGATATGATGAGTTTGATCTTTAAAGCACTCATTCAACGAATCAAATCCTGACTTGCTTCCATAAAGACCAAAGAAGCTCGTCATACAATGTGCCGGAATAATTTCAATCGCATCGTCAATCTCTTTCATCATCTTCACAAAATTAGGACAAGAAATGCCAAAGATGGGTCGTCCATCATAATCCAATCGCCCAAGTTTTCCTAAAGCAGAAACAACTTGAGCAGCAATACGCCCATTAGGCGCAAAGACGAGCAAGTGAACAGCTCTTCTTCTTTGATCAGAATACATCAAACTAACTTCAGTTTGCCATAAGAAAGGGAATTTCGTCGCACTCCATAAAACTCCTTGATCATCTTCCTCCAAGGTTTGTTTAATCTCTTTATTCCATTGTGGATGTTGAAAATCTCCAGTACCCAGCAAGTTTACTCCTTTTATTCGCGCATATTCCTCTAATTTCTGAAGAGTGATATCTTTACTACAAGCACGAGCAAAACGTGAATGAATCTGTAGATCTGCTATAATCATATACCAATCTAAAAATAAAGAGATTATTTAACTCTATTGATCTTCAGAGTCTTCAACAAGGAAAGTCGTAGAAATCGCATTTCGATAAAAGTAAGTGGCACGTATATTAATCGGTTCTTCAACAGGACTCTCGGGAGCATTCAGGGTATTAATACGACAACGGATAACTTTTTGATTATCAGTAAGTTTAATCTCTCCAACATTATCATTGCCTAACTGGCTACATTGCGGAGTATATTTTTGAGATCCTGAAAAAACCTCAACCTTAAGACGATCCTCTTCATCTTCATTTCTTACACATTGATGCGTAAACGTTCCTGGAGGATGAACCAATCCAGAAGCCTTATTACGAACCACAAAATTGAGAAGAATTTCATTTGAGCCAGAAGTTCTTGTACTGACTTCCTCAATTTGGACAGGAGCACCTGAATTTTCTACATTTACATTCTGATTATCAACCTGGCACACATCATCAATATCACGTTCTGTTGCTTTTCTTTTTAAACACACTTTTGTAGTAGCCTTAGTCTGATATTCATAGCAAACATCAGCACGAATCGTTGTTTCCCAATCAGCATCAAGATCAAATTTATATTTTGCCCCCTCGTAAATCAATTCATCTTCATCACCATTCACAACCTGGCCATTAAATTCGCTTTTACCATCCAACGTTCGATCAAGAACAAGATTTGGGCTTGAAATACCAAAATCGCGCACATCAATACCACTCAAAGTAGAAATAATTTTTCGTGCAGGAATATCAAATTCGCCAACGTTTTCTAGTGTAAGAGAGATATCAAAATCTTCTTCATTATTATCAAAAACCCGCGAAGGAGGAGCATCAGTACCAAATCCAATGCTTAAACCATTGGTACCACCAACAAAAGCACCACTCACCAGATTATCATCCTGAACACAGCCTATAATAAATAAAAGAGAAACGATGAAAAGCGCGAGTACAGCTTTAAACGTCACCAAGTCAACCTCCTTCTATGAAATTAATCAAATCTTGTAATATTTAAACTTAATGGATCATTTTCGCTTAATAAGAGGAATAGGGCCCTTTTTAATTTTCATAATATAACCAAAGTTATAGTTAATTTCTGTCATACGTTCAACATATTCTTGTCCTTCCTCAAGTTGCGTTGTGCCAACGCAATTAAACACCGCTGTAGTACCAACAAAAGTAATATAATCCTGAGGAGAACATTGGAGTGATTGACCGCCAAAGGTAACAGCGGGTGTATTGATAGCACTTCGTTGTAAAACAACAGAGTCTAAAGGACTCGTCTCTGTATCAAAATTCTTCTCAACGATATTTCCTAAAATTTCACCACCGCCAACATTGCT
>CAYIBE010000027.1:0-6868 GCA_964361555.1 Candidatus Woesearchaeota archaeon
AAATTACTCTTGAGACGATCGTCCAAAAACTTAAGGCAAACGAAAAGACAATAGGCGAACACACCAGAAGACTTGTTACGGCTGGACTTATAAATAAAGACTACAGAGGCAAATTTGTTGAACACACACTGTCTCCCTACGGAAAAGTATTTGTCGATTTCCTGAAGAAATTCCAAAATCTACAATAAACATCCTTATAAACTTGAGAATTTAAGGATATCTGCGAGTCGAAGTGTGAGCCCGAAATCTCGAACTTCGAACCAATTATACAAGAATACCAGCAAATTTACTATTCCCTTAGGCAATATATTCCACAATTTGCTTCGCAGATAGTTTTTAGTTGACGAAAGACTTTCTGCAAATTTAACTTACACATTCTTTGTTTCTTGAGGTTTTGTGGCTTGTTTAGTTACTAACTTAGCACTGGGGATTTCAATCCATGTTCGCTTATTTGGTAAATCTAATACCAATTTACCGTTTATCCTATTTAAAAATTCAACTCCTAGTAAAGCAGCAGGATTATTAAACGAAACTGATATTGCACCTATAGCAGAGCGAGTTATTTTATTGTCATCATCAGCTTTAACCGTTCCCAAACATAATAAAGTGTTACTTGGTTTTCCATCAGCTAAAATATATGTGGCTGTGCTAAGTAAAATTAATCCTGATTGAAAGCAATTTGCTAACGGTAAGCTAAGAAAACCACTAAATCCCGTATCCATCATTGCATCAATTTTTACTGAATATTGTGGACTATAGCCAAATACTTCTATTGCAAAATGGGGATGTAAATTATTGTCTAGAAAACCAGTTATTATATCCATCGTTTCTTGTGGCAGATGATACACTATAAATTCCAAGTGCCCCAACTTTAACTGTATGAAATATTCTTCCAGGGTATTTTTCCTTAGCTTTGATTAAAGCATCTTCAACTGTATCGCCAACAAAATACTCACCCGAAACTACATCAATGGTTAGATATTTATCCTTGTATTTTGCTTCAAGCTCGTCTTTTATTTTTTCGTAAATTTCTTGTCCTTTTTTTTCTACATCTTGTGGTAGTAACTGTTGTGCATCCATAACTGGATTATAACATAATCAGAACAATCAATTATTTGATATTTATATTATCACGAAAATACACTTACTCGTATTTCAGTAATTTTAAGTCGTACAATGTTTGATTTAAGACGTGGGTTTGAGGCTATAATTCAATGCTGAAAATTGTCTTGAGGCTAAGAGCGTAACTATAGGTTAATAATTTCTGGCATTTTCTTCGTCAATTGCATGGACATAGACCGACATTGAATAGCTCTATAAACAAAAGGTGGTAGGAGACCCTCGGAGACAAGCTCTGTATATTTAGGGGAAAATATTATATGTAGTTTCACATCCGCCATAAGACTTCCAAGCATCAAATCTAGCGAACTGACTAGCTTCACTGTTGGAGGTAAAACTCAAGAAAAAGTAAAAAAGGTGTTACTATATTGGAAAGGATATATTTTCACTTTTGTCTCTTTACCAGCTTCGGGAAAAATGAATATTTAGATCTCGACCTCAAAAACTGCTAGAAAGAAAATTTCTCAAAATGGTACCATATGAAGTTTAGAAAATTAAATATGTGACCAATAGTTTAGTTTTAATCTATTCTTGACTCTTAACATAGCGGAAGTTAGAATTGAATTGTGAAGAAAAATAAATGGAGAATGACAAAATCGCTATCAGCAAATTCTACGCAAATGCTAGTTGTATTTGTTTGTATTCTTATCGTTATTTTAATTTATGCAAATAATCGAATAGATAGTATTCAGAATCAACAATACCAACCACAAGTACCGCTAGAGATTGCTGAAGCAAAATTTCCTGTTCAAACGCTTGACTTAAGAGATACCGTTTGGGAATCAAATAAATTTTCTGGAACGATAACAAATAATGGGACAGAAGATATTTTTAATGCGAAAATAAAGCTTTCTGTAAGTAAAAGTCGGAGTGAATGGATGCCAGAAGATCAATTTTTGACAATTCCATACAAAATAAAATCTGGAGAAAAATTGGAGTTTTCAGAAACAATGCCTTCGTATGATTCCAGTGACTGGTGGTCTTCAAACATCGTTGATGCGCAATATTACAACGGAGAGTATGTTCCTACCCCAGCAAGTACGGTTTTTCCCACACCAACCGTTATTATACCTCCTTTTATAGCTATGACTCCTACTCCAATGCCAACCCAGATACCTACGCCTACTCCAAATTTGAATAAAATCTTCGCACTAAAAATGCTTAATGAAAGGATTATCCAAATTACGCAAGAAATTAATTTTCATAATTCGGTAATTAAAAGTCTCATTGATGAGGAGGGGGAACGATGCGACAGACCACTCTCAATCCTCAAAGACGGACAAATAGAGAATCCTCAAGTACTGATACAATGCTTCAACGATTATTCTTCTCGGATAAAAGAAGAACAAGCAAAAAGAGACGCTTTAATACGGGAAAGAAATGCATTTGAAAGAGAAGCGGCACAAATAATTGCTCAATGAAAATGAAAAGTAAAATTTTAATAGGAATTATTCTTCTAATTATTATTCCTCTTTCTGGAAGATTGATATATAAGCAACTAACTTCTAACCCAGAAAAAATTACTACAAATATTAACGCTACAAAAGCTCCGACAGGAAAAGAGATACAGGAGATAAACCTTACAGAAGAACAACTTAAACAGTATTATTCAGTTTATGAAAATCCATTTGTTTTACATATTAGAAAAGTCCTCAATAGCTATATACATGGGGATATTGAAGGAGTTAGTAGTCCAAACGTTGCAGTGAAAGCTAATATTGACAAAGATGGATTAATCACAGGGTTAGATTCTTTTAGTAAAGACTACTATAAAAGTAAATTTGTAGTTGTTTCAATTACAGATTTTTAGGAGGTGGAAAAGAAATTGAGATTCAGTTTCAAGACAAACCAGACAAGATTTTTGGTACGTGGGTATATAAGCTAGCTGATAGTTCATATGATCTTCGTGGGTTTTGGCAGCATCCAATATCGCAAGAAAAACTAAGTGAGTTGAGTAGGAAGCATAAGATGTTCCTTGAAGATAAAGAGCACGCATTATAAATAATGATAAACAGAAAACATACGAAGGAAAGAAAGATCGCCACTCGGAATCCAAAAGTTTATCTTAAATCATTTGGTCATAATCTTAAACTTCTCGTTTTCTCCAAACGTTTTTTGATCTTTTTCTCGCTATTCCTCATTCTCGATTTCTTCTTTTCTTCAGAATACTTAAAAGCTCTTACTTCTTTTTCTCTTACTGCAAACATTTTTTCTCTTATTGATCCACAGACGATTCATCCCACAACCATACTTAGTAATCAATTTGACTGTGCTATCTCTCAATGCGATCCATTCAGGCGTATCCTTTTTGCTCTTATCTTACTTCTCGAGAGTTTTGTCCTCTTTTCTTTCATCAGACCTCTGACGAAAATCTCAAAGAAGCTTCTCGGTCTCTATGGTGTTCTCCTGCAATTTTTGTTCATTATTCCTATTCTTACTCTCGGATTCGCTCCCGATATTGCAGTAAATAGTCTTAACAAACGAGCAGAAAAAGATCTCATAACTGTCATTCAACAACTTGAGAATCCTTCTAAAAACAATATAGAAAGTGATCTCAGTGAAATTTATAAAAAAATCTCTAATCAAAAAAATCTCCCTGTTATAATTGAAGATTTTCCAAAAGAGCAAGCCATTTTAGCTACACTACATATTAAAAAAGACAAAAAAGAGTCTTTATATAAAGCTGCTGTTATTCCTTACCAACTTGCTTATAGCCCAGAGCTTGCTCAACAAAAAGAAAAAATACAGTTTCAGATTCTCTTTTTTCCCGACAACACTCTTATCGTGCAATCTTTTAATAACGAGATTATTGAAAAACTAATTCCAGTATTTGCTGAAAAACTTGTTAAGTCAGAGTTTAATAAGCAAATAAAACAAATAGCAACTTTGCCAATTGTGAATGTTCCAAACGAAAAAGAGTATCTTGTTATTCGTAAACAAGAGGAAGAAAAAAGAAAGAATGAATTATTAACTTATATAACCAATATTAAAAACAATATGTCCCTAAGCCAATCTGCTTTTTCCAAAAACGAAGCAAATATTAAAGATGTAAATGCAGAATATGATCGCTACAAAGCGTATGGAGAAGACTGGGCAAGAAATTGTAAAAGAGATTTCGGGGACGAAAAATGCAGAGAGGGAGAGCAAACAATTTCCTCCAATTTAACCAACTTATTGAATTATAAGGAAGAAAACATACAAGCAAATAAAGATATACAAATAAATATACAACTAGCCCAAAGTTACCTATATACTGCTCAAAAAAGTTACGAGGACTTCCTCAATAAGCCAAGCATCCCAGAAAACGAAGGCGGAGTCTTTGTTCCCCCTAACACAATACATCTAAAATATTTTCCTTTACAGAAAATGCTATTTTCTTGTTATCTTATAACAGGCGTACATGAATATCTTCATTTCTTTTCTTATGCAACTAGTAATTCCAATAACGTCTTACCAGTATTCATCGATGAGGGAATAACAGACTATCTAGCACTTGTTGTTAACGATAGCTTTTTGAAAAAACAGACACAATGCTTAGGATCTGGATATCCTAATGAAATTGAAATCATAAAAACTATTATTAAGATAACTTCAGAAGATAAATTACAAGATATTTATTTTTCTAAAGACGAGAACGAATTAGAAAATTACATTGATAATTATTTTTCAAAAGGCATGTACGAAGAAGTAAAAAACAAGGGTAATCTTTTAGATGTATATCGAAGTAACGATGCCCTAGCACAGGTAAATATTAAAGAAGAAATTATTAAGCTATTAACAAATAAACAAGCAACAATAAGTGGACAAAAGAACTAGATTTCGTATTTTTTCCATAAGGTTAGCCTCAATAATTCTATTCAAAATATGTGATTTAGACAAAAAATAACAATAGTAGAGGTCTGAGGCTAGGTAGAGACTGTAGTAGCTAATTGTTAGTAATAGATTCTCACGAATAAGAAGCTGGTATAATGTACTTATTCATATACATTACTATGCAAAATATATAAATTTCCGATTTGGTTATTGACTTTCGGGTAAATAGAGATGTATAATTCAATGTAGATATCGGACAGCCGACAAACGGCACCCTTTAGGGGTGCTTTTTTTTGTGGAAAAAATAGAATGACAGACAAATCAAATATTTCAATACCTGATATTAAGCCGAGTGCCATTGCTCAAAAATGTCCAGTTTGTAATGGCTGGGGCACCGTTTCCTTCAAAAGAATTACTTGTCACGCATGTGAAGGTAAAGGTTTTATTTTAATTCCATTAGAGAAAGAAAGAGAGAAGGGGTATGGACGAATCGGATAAACAATACATAAATAAACTCTTATCTCAAAGGAAAGGTTCTTCTGTTAAAGGAAAGGATGTATGTTTAGAAGACGACAAATTCGGTGTTGATGATTTTCCAGTAGACAAAGAGGAGGTTCCTTACCATCTTGCTTCCGCATTAGACGATGCTGAAAACCTAGCTTGGTATAGCAAACTTGCCCGAGAAAGAAGGATAGATTTTCTAAAGAGTTGCCTCAGAAAAACCTTAGAAGCCTCAAAAAAAGGTATTATCCGCAAAACAAAAGCTGCATATTTTGCTGGTGTAGTTAAATTTCAAACGCTTCAACAAGAACGCTTACAAGAATATAAAAAAAAACATTATAAACATACAACGTTGTATGGTTATCGCAAATAATTCTAATGAAAAATTATACATTAAAACTTTATAAAAACAACGGAAAGATAGAAATAGTCAGGACGAAAAAGAAAATGCGTTTTTTAAGAAATATACGCACGATAAATTGGCAAAATAGGGGTATTAAAAAGGCTTACCTGAAAGTTTCTTATGGGAAGAAAATTTGCATATCTGGATGTCTTTGCGATTTTTATAATGATGGCTATTACGACAATAAAGAAGAATTATTGCAGACTTTCAAGTATTTTGATGGAGAAGATTAAAAAGTAAAAATAACGGAGAATATATGACAATTGAGCGGACACGAGAATTATTGGGTGGAAAAGTAGCTCATCTATCTGATGAGAAAGTTCTTTTATTAATTCAGCAAACGGAAGCTTCTCTTGATGCTATTTTCAAGCTTTCTGTAAAAAAAGCTATTGCAAAACATAAAGAAAGGAAGATACAATGAAGATAATTCCTGATGGTATGAAGAAACTTTGTGTAATCTATACTCGTGTTAGTAGCGAAAAACAGGTTGATGGATATAGCTTGGACTCTCAAGAGGAACTTTGTCGAAAAAGGGCAGAAGAAACAGGATACGAAGTAATAAAAGTTTATAGAGAAGAAGGAATATCTGCAAAGACAACTAACCGCCCCGCTTTAAAAGAAATGCTCTCATTCTGCATCAATAAGAAAAATAACATCTCCGCTATTTTTATCTATTCCCTATCTCGTCTTAACCGAAACACGGGAAATCATATTGCTATTACTGGAATACTTGCAAAGGCGGGCGTTGAGTTGGTCTCTTTAAGTGAACCAACGGGCACGACGCCCGTACAACGATTTATGGGAACAATGTTTGCGGGAATGGCTCAGTTGGAAAATGAGATGAGAGGAGAAAATGTGGCAAATTCGCTTCGTAAACGCTTCCTAGAAGGCAACATTACATCAAAACCACCACTTGGCTATCTAATGCAAAAAATAAATGGAAAATCAATTGCAGTAAGAGATGATGATTCTTTCTTAATCTTACAAAACATGTGGAAAAAAGTTGCTTACGAGGAGATCGGAAGAGCGTCG
>CAYIBE010000028.1:0-6857 GCA_964361555.1 Candidatus Woesearchaeota archaeon
GAACAAGAATTAGATATTCTTTCTTCTTTAAAAAATATTTTTAAGCTACGTGAGATTAATAAAGTCATTGCTAGTTTTGATGAAGCGAATGTTGATCTTGACGAGGCTGTTTTATGGATTGATGAAAATTTGCCTCGTGAGTATTTAGAAATTGACGATTTAGAAAGAGCATATGATAGCATTAGTAAATCTGATATTTTTCAAGGACGAATTAGACGATGGCAATATTGGCGGTTTCTTGTTTATCGCAATTTCTTTTTGACAGCTGGTATAAGTTTAGCAAAAAAGAAAGCGTATCTTAGCTTTTCTTCGTATAAACGCAGTGGAAGACTGTTAAAACTCTTTTGGGCCAAACAAAAAAATATGAAGAAAAAGACTATTTCTGAAAAGATTGCTGAAAAAACGCATTGCTCTGTTCGTAGAGCATTGAAAACGAGTTTTCCCTATGTTCGAATAATCTATAAGCAAGGACAAGAAATTGATGATCTTGAACTAAATTCTGAAGAAGTTGAATGGTTGCAACGAAAATAATCTTTTTACTGCTAACTATCTTTTAGTGTTTCTTTTGGTATTGTTGTTAGAAAGATTTATATTGTATCTTCTCGTCTATTAAGAAAAAATGGTGTATGATATCGTTCTTGGGAGAAATTTGACTGATAGATCTAAATTTGGCACGCGTGGAACAATTTTTTTAGGGAAGAGTTATGTGCAGATGGGTCCAGCTTTTGCCCTCTCTAATAGAATTCTCATTGATGTTGCAAGTAGTCATGTTATTCTTGTTTCTGGTAAACGTGGTAGTGGAAAGAGCTACAATCTTTCTGTAATGGCTGAAGAAATAGCCATGCAACCTGAAGCTATTGCTAAAAATTTATCTGTTATTATGCTAGATACTATGGGTATTTTTTGGACAATGAGATATCCGAATATACGAGATGAAAAATTGTTAGATGAATGGGGTTTAAAACCGAGGAGTATGAATGTAAAAATTTATGTTCCTTCTGGATTTTTTGATGAACATAAACGACGAGGCATTCCTGTTGATTATTCCTTTACAATAAGAACGAGTGAATTAAGCGCGCTTGATTGGTGTTCTATTTTTGATATTAAAATAACAGATGTTCTTGGTGTTCTTATTGAGAGTAGTTTAGAAGAGTTGCGTGAAACTGCTTTGAGTGATTATGATATTAGCGATATTATCAAAGTTATTATGAAGAATAAAAGGGTGTTACTGCAGATTAAAGACGCCGCAATTAATCGCTTTCTTAATGCACAACGCTGGAAATTATTTGAAAAAGAAGGTATTTCTATATCTGACTTAGTCAGGCGAGGTGAGATTGTAGTTCTTGATTTGAGTGCGTACTCTGAAGTTTCAAGCGGGTGGAATATTAAACAGCTTGTTGTTAGTATTATTGCACGAAATTTATTGAAAGAGCGAACTGTTTCAAGAAAATTTGAGGAACGTGAAGATATTGAGCACCATGATTCAATGTTTATTGATACTGAAAAAGAGTTGGAGAAACCACTCGTATGGCTAATGATAGATGAAGCGCATAATTTCGTTCCTAGAGAAGGTGAGAATATTGCTACTGAACCTCTTGTACGATTATTAAAAGAACGTAGACAACCTGGAATAAGTCTTGTTCTTGCTACCCAGCAACCTGGAGAAGTAAAAAAAGATGTTTTGACGCAGAGTGATATTGTAATTAGCCATCGATTAACAGCAAAGGCCGATATTGACGCTCTTAATAGTATGATGCAGAATTATCTATTAGAAGATATTCAAACGTTTATGAATCACTTACCTCGTTTGCAAGGATCTGCTATTATTCTTGATGATAATTCTGAACGTATTTATCCGATGCGCGTGCGACCAAAACTTAGTTGGCATGGTGGAGAATCTCCTTCAGCAATTAAATATGATAAAAAAGAAGAGATCGAAAAGATGCTTGGTTTTGAGCTTAAGTAATATTAACTTACTCAGTTAAGACATTTTATGTCTATAGCTAATTTATAGATTTTTGGAGCGTACGGCAATACTCTCTTTATTTTTATGATACGTATCTTCTTTTTGTTTTGTTCTGCGATTGCGTTAATAACATTTTTTATATTAGCATCTTCATCTTTCTTGCCCCAAGTATAATAATGAATAATTCCATTTTTCTTAATTTTACTAAATGCGAGATTGAGAAATTTATTAGCTGTTTTTGGAAGTGGCATGATAATTCTATCGAATTTTTCTTTTAATAACGGAACTTTTTTGTTTACATCTCCTTGGATTAGCTCTACATTTGTTAACCTATTTAATTTTATATTTTCAAGAGAATATTGGTGGGCTTTTTTATTCAGTTCAATACCATATACGCTAGATGAATGTTGTCTTTTTTTTATTGCAATAATAAATGGACCAATACCAGAAAACATTACTAGAACTTTTTCATTTTTTTTTACTTGCTCTGCAATTCTCTGTCTTTCTGTTAATTCTCTTGGAGAGAAATAAGTTACTTGTGGGTCTACTTTAATAATATATCCGTGTTCTTTATGTAGTACTTCTGTGTCTTTATTCCCTAAAACTAGTTTATATTCTCTTTTTCTTAGTCTCCCTTTTCTCTTTGATGTTTTTATAAGAACTGAACGAACATTTTTTGCTTTTTCACAAATTTTTTTTGCTTGTTCTTTGTCTTTCTTTTTATTTCCTGTTGACTCTGTAATTGCTATTGCTTTCTCTTTATTACCTATTACTTCAAAGGAGACCATTTTTCTTTAATTCGTTTTTTAGTTGCTTGGGAGATATAAAATGAATTGTTTTTATTCCTAGTTTTTTTGCTGGTAAAAGATTTTCTTCCTGATCATCAATAAAAATGCACTCTTTGGGAGAAAGACTGTATTTTTGAAGTAACTTTTTATAAATAAGTACGTTTGGTTTTGCTGATTGCGCTTCAAATGAGGTCATTACACCACGGAAGAGAGAAGCATAATGATATTGCGCTGATTGATATACAAACCATTCTTTAGTGTGATTCGTTAATGCGTATATGTTGTAGCGTTTTTTTAGTTTTTTTATTAGTCTGATTATTTCTCTCTTTGGTTTTTGAGAATGGTATAATAAATAAGCCATGCGTGTAGTAGATATTTTTAGATGATACTTTCTTCTTTGAATGTTAAAGAATTCTGTAGCTGTTAATTTGCCTAGTCTCCATTGAGACCATTCTTCTTTTATTTTATCAGAAATATTTCTTTCTTTGAAAAACTCGGGGTTTGTTGTTCCGAAAACTATTTTTGCGAATGACTTGAGCAGATGATTGAATTTTCCCTTAACGACAACTACTCCGCCGACATCAAAAATGATATTTTTTATTTCATCCATGAAGAAAGTCCGGTTTGTTGTTTTGGTTTTTTTATCAATTCATTAAGCATTTTTTCTACTCTTTCTTGAGAAAATTCGTGCTTATCAACAAGGATGTCTAGTATTTTTTCTCTGTTTGGTTCTGTCCATTTTAGCTGATAATTTTTCATAATTGGCATTGATTTAAATATTGCATAAATCTGTTTCCAGTTAAACTCTGGATTTAATTCTTTGAATAATTTTTCGAAGTCTTTATGTTGGTGTACTAGATTAAGAGCTTTTTTTGGACCAATGCCTTTTATTCCGCCAGGATTATAGTCTGTGTTATGACAACAGACTCCACCAAAACCCGCAATAAAATTTTCTCCGTCTACCGAGAAATCATAAACATAACTATTTGATGGTTTCACTCTTATAATAGACTTAATTTTAACATAACCCAAATCTCCATCTATCTCCATATATGGTTTCTGTTTCAATGGTTTTTTACAATGATTAATTAAAATTTTTGCTTTGTTGTGTTTTTGCCAAACTTCTTTGAGGTTTATTAATTGCTCCTTTCCACAAATGCTCAAGGCCTTCATATTATAATTTTTTTCCTTAAGGAAAGTTGTTGTAGATAGAATTCCCTGTTGTAAAAACATATAAGAAAGACCAACTGCCATATCATAACTTCTTGTATTAAAACGTATAGAATTCTTTGTTAAACTGCCATCGCCCAAAAATAATCCCTTTAGAAACTCTAACTGAAGTTTTGGACTTATATTGAGGATTAAGTGTGGAATCTTTTTAGTTTTTGAATTTTGTTTTTCTAATTCCAAAACATATGCAAAAATATCATAAACAATGCAGTTATCTATACAGATATGTCTGGTAGATTTTTCATGATACACTTTTGGATTGATTTTGAATATCTTTTTTATACAGCATACGACATCTTTAACACAATAATCATCGTGCCCAATGTGATCTAATGCAAAACTAAAATTTACCCTGTAGTCTCCATTTAAGTGACCTTCTGCAAGAAAATAACCTATAAGTCTTATAAGTTCTGGTGTTACTTTTATTATTGCCGAAATGGGATTTTTTGTTCTACTTCTCCCATAAATAAAGTCTTGTTCGGAAAGTAAATTCACTTCTTCTTTAGATAATGTTTTTAATAATAATGTTTTTCTGTTTTTTTTATTAAGACCTAATATCGGGAAAATATTTTCTTCAAAAGAGGAATTTCTAATTCTGTTTATAGACTTAT
Organism: Candidatus Woesearchaeota archaeon; assembly: GCA_964361555.1. GTDB lineage: Archaea > Nanobdellota > Nanobdellia > SCGC-AAA011-G17 > JACPIM01 > CAYIBE01. The sequence continues at coordinate 4,596 of CAYIBE010000028.1, forward strand.
TTTCATTGTTAAACTTTTCTATATTTGTTCCTAAAAAATTTAAGTATTCTCTAAATTTGGTTTCGGTAGGATTTCTTCTACCTTTTTCCCAATCGAGGATTGTACTTTCGCTAATGGGCGTTTTTCTTTGAGCAATTTTTTTATCTATTCTTAATCTTTTTAATCTTTTTAGACCTAACTTAGTTAGAATATACCTTTTATCTGCCAATCTTTTGTCTTTGTTTAATAATCTTCTTTTTCTTATTTCTTGGATACCCTTTCCATCGCAATAGATTAATCTTTTTATCCTATCTTTATGTTTCCATAATTCTTGCACAAGAATTATTTCTTTTATTTCTTTATTTTGTACAGGTATCCTTACTGGTACAACTAGTTTATCTCCTTTTTTTAAATCTGTAGTTTTAACAGCCTTAATTCCCTTATCACTTTTTATAAAAAGACTATGAGATTTTGTTACCCTTACCCTTCTATTATATCCTGTTGTAATTTCGAATAATGGCTCGCTTATCTCGTGCTTGATAAATTTTTTTACCTTCTTAAATTTGATCTTTTTAGTTTCTAAGTCAAAACATGGAACTTCTAATGGATGATCTTGCGGACAGTTTCCTATTGGCATAACTTTTATTGTGCCACTATTTTTTATTATTGTTGGTTCATTATGGTCAACACTTCCGACTAATATTCCTAGTGTAATAAGCTGATCTTGATTGATGTTGAAATGTGATAGGACTTCTTCGAGTTCGATTAATTCCGGTTTGATATATACATAATTCCCGTTACTAATTTTCCTTTTTTCTGATAATGTGAGATTAGGAATTGTTCTTGGACATCCATGAAGAAGACAGTCCGCGTCTGAACTGGCAAATGCCCAAATATCGCCTTGCTCTGTCATAAATGCTCCTTGTGCATCGGACTCGCTGGGAGATTGAATTACTGGTAAACCTAGCGCTTTAATGAGATCTTTTGACTCTTGAATCATTTCGTTATTTAGATATGTTACTTGTTTTGCATATTTGTACATTGAGTCTATATCTTTTTCGTCTTTTGCTTGCGTGTACTTTTCTCTTGCTTTTTCTTTCCTTTCTCTTCTTTTTTCTTGCGTTTGTAATTTTAATTCTGGGGGTTTACCATCAAAAATATACGTTAATAGAATTCCTTTCTGCATCAAGTTTAATGATCTATAGAAAATTCCTGAAAGGTGAGACGTAACGTTGCCATGAGAGTCCATGAGTGGCGTTCCATCTCGTTGTCTGATTGAACTGAGAAACTGATAACAGACATTTGAAAAGTCTATTCCTACTTTTTTTCCTTCAAGATCAGACCATTCTATGTTCTTTGTTGGTAGAATACCTGGTAATTTTACTCCCATGTTACTTAAAATTTTCTAATTTTATTCTTTTTATTTCTTTTATTTGATCAAAATCAGAATCGTCAGAGATAATTTCTGAGATATTGTTTGCTAGCGCAGAAGCTGCGTGAATTGCATCTCTCGGATTTAATTTATATCTTGTAAGTAAATCTTGTGCAAGAGAGATTACTTTTTCATCTACTTTTAAAAATGTTAGGTTTGGAAAATCAAGAAATTTTTTTCCTTCTATTCTGGCGAGTTCATTGCCTAATGTTTTTTTTATTATAAATACTACTTCGTCCCAAGTTAAAAGAGAAGTTGCGGCTAAGATATCCTTGGAGATTACTTTATCTAGTATTTTGGTACATATAATAGTTTGTTCATCTGTTTTTGGATTAACTATTGATGATAAAAAAATATTTGCATCAAGGTAGATCATATTGTTCTTCCAAGATTTTTTTAATATCTTTTATCCTTAGTGGCTTTTTTAATTTGGGAACATTCAAAAAGTCTTCTAGAAATTTTTTTGGATCTGAAGGTTTGAGCACTACTTCTTTTTCTCTCACTTCAAAAATAACCTTTTGCCCGCTGCGTAAACCTAAGAATTTTCTAATATCTTTGGGGATAACAACTTGTCCTTTTTCGCCTATTTCTCGTTCTATATTCATTCGTTTTATAAGTATTAATGACTATTTAAACTTTTTCCTACCTATAGGTATAACTTAGAGGGAGTCTTATTTTTTCATTGAAAAAGAAAAATAAAATAGCTTTACCAACACACTTCGATACTCAATTTTTTGTACGGCTCTAGCCAATCCAAAATTTTTATTGGTTTACCTAGGAAGTTAATCTTTAATGGGGTAGATGGTGAAGCGGATGCTAAATCATTTACATTATTTGTGAAAAATACGTAT
>CAYIBE010000029.1:0-6844 GCA_964361555.1 Candidatus Woesearchaeota archaeon
CATCATACAAAGGCTTTATTTTATTTTTCTTTAAGAAATCATTAACAAAAGTATCAACTTCTTCCTTAGAACCAACCTTAAAAGAAATATGATTAAGTCCAGTAGCTTTTCTATGGAACTTTTTATTAACATGTTTAGAATCAGCCGCAATTATCCAAAAATCAGTCGTTCCATTGCTAGCGCCTATGTGTTCTTCACTCTCATCTATTATTTTATAATCAAAGCAGGAAAATAATTTTTTGTAAAATGGTAAAGATACTTTAGGATCTGATACGTTTATTTGAACGTGGTAAACTGAAACTTTCATAGAAGTATGATGAACTCTCGACATAAAAATCTTTCTGAAGAAACTGTTGTTCTCCGCTCTTATAAAAATATTACTTCCACTGTTCTTTACGTGGAATCTTTATCACTAACGTTCCCCTAAAAAATCTTATTTGTGCCTGAGAAGTATTAAACCCGGGAGAAAGGGGAATTTTTCGAAAATAAGAAAAGTATTTCTTGGTAGAGTCTGTTTTTTCTTTTTTTTCAGCGCGGATAAGAAGAGCACGTGGCTGAATATCAATCTCAATATCTTTCTTGTGCACATCAGGAAGTTTAATTTCAACCTCTACACGATGTTTATTATGGGTAAGATGACAATGTGGTTTTTTATATTCCTGTAATGCTTGTTTAATGTGCGCATGAACACTCGTTTTTAATTTCAGAAACTCATCAACAGGATCCCATTGCTTAGCCAAAAAATCACCTCAAATAAAAGTTTAATTGTAAATTTATTAACCTTTCTAATTGTTATAAGTGTTTATCGAGTTCCTTCCGATACATATGCAATTCTTCTTCAGTAAACCACAAATCAATCTCCCGTTCTGCATTTTTCACACTATCCGAAGCATGCACTAAATTTCTCAAAACACGTTGCTTGTCATTCGCAAGAGCATAAGACTCAACCATAGCAAAATCTCCCCGAATAGTTCCCGGCGCAGCCTGCCGCGGTTCTGTACTGCCAACAAGTTTTCGAACAATCTCAATAGCACCAGGTCCTTCAACCACAAGCGCAACAACAGGACCCTCTCGCAAAAACTGAATATTCCATTGTTGAATAAGAGCACCAAATTCCATATAATCTGTAAAATGAAATTTCTTTCCTTCTCGTTCATGTGTTGTTTTTGTTTTTTCAAAAACATTTTTCGCCCATTCCTTATCAAGAATGTAATGATTCTTTCCAAGTTCCTCATCAGCCTGAAGCATCTTAATGCCAATAATTTTTAAGCCAATATCTTCAAATCGAGTAATAATCTTTCCAATAAGTCCGCGAATAACACCATCATGTTTAATAAGAACAAGACTACGTTCAAGCATTTTTCTCAAAACGAGAGGTCCATTTCGTATGAATTGCCTTTCTTTTTAACACGAGCTGATTTTTTCGACATTTGCTAGAACAAAAATGAGCAGTTTTACCACTCTTGAACACATACATCATGCCAGTCCCACGAGAAATAGTGTCTCCACAGAACGTGCATTTTGCCATTATCGTCTTCCTTGGTTAAGTTTTCGTGCTTCTATCTCTGTTTCTCGTAGCATGAGATAATCACCAACACGAACAGGGCCTTTCACATTCCTTCGAAGAATTTTACTTTTATCTCGTCCTTCAAGAACCTTAACACGAACTTGTGTTATCTCTCCCCGATTTCCTGTTCGTCCCATAATCTCTTCTACACGAGAAGGTATGGCAGAACCAAAAGTAGTCTTGCTGACAGTAACAGGAGTCTCGTCTCCCTTCTCCTGCTCTTTCTTAATAATCTTTTTTTCTCCCATATTATTTTATAGTTTTAATAATATCTTTAGCGTCTCCTTCTTGAAGAATAGCAACAGCACTTGTACCAACTTGAAGACCAGCGGCAGCTCCTAGCTCTTCCTTACTCGGAACAATAACAAATTTAACACCCTTTTCTTCACAAAGCGGAGGAATATGCATAATAACTTCTGGAGGATTTACATCGTGAGCAATAGCAACCAATTTTGCTTGCCCACGCTCAATAATCTTCGTAACCTCATTAATACCTTTCTTAATCTTGCCAGTCTTTTTAGCAAGCTCAATAGCTTCATATGCTTTATCAACAGATTCTTTTGGTGATGCTTGAGTGAGATGAACCATCTTAAACCCTCCTAGGTTTTCATCGAATGTATGCTAACAGGAGATTGTGAGTTTTTAAAGGTTTCTACGCTTTTTTTGAGCAAATTTATTTTTTGATTAAAACGCACCAAAAATTGGATTATTTATGCGTAAAATAAAAAGTCATCGTCTTTTTGGTCTTTTTATCACAGCGCACATACCCAAAACGTTCGAACTGGATGTTCTGATTAATCTTCACATGTAACAATCCCGCTTCTCCTAGTCCTCTCTTGAGAGAGTAATCAGGCATCACAACTTCAACAGTAACTAAATCTTGAGAAACAGGAAGCCAGTGTATTGGTTTTGCTTTTAAGTTTGGATCAGGATCTTTACTAATGACCTCATTATTTTTTACATTGAACAAATGCATAAACCTGTAAACAGTATCCCAAATGATCTCATCTTGAACGTAAAATTCATCACCGACCTTAAATTTCCTCTGTCCCATTTTGGGAAAATCAGGGTGCAAAGGCATGCTAACTTCTTTAATCGCATTATATTTCACACGTATTTTTGTTGGGTTTTCCACAAAAAAATATCTTTTGGCTTTTTTGTCAATAATGTTTCTATTATAAGCTTCTAAACTTGAAATGTTAACATTCATGTCATTTTTTCCAATGCCCTGGTCCTTAATAAACTGCACAAGAGCTTCAGCTTGAAAACCTCGTCTTCGTAGTGCGCGTAATGTTCCTAAGCGAGGATCATCCCATCCGCTTATTTTTCCTTCTTTAATAAGCTCATTTGTTTCACTTGTGCTTTTAATACCAGAAATGAGAAATTTCCCATTATACCGAGTAACAGGATAAGTCCATCCAAAATAATCATAGATATATTGTTGTCGTATGTCGGAAATTTCAAGATCGCTTCCACGTAAAATATGTGTTACGCCAAAATCATGATCATCAATTGCACTTGAAAAGTTTAAGAGAGGCCACACACGAGCTTTCGTTAAAGGATGCTTGTGTTTTCGAATAATACGAAAAGCAACCCAGTCTCGAACAGCAGGATTAGGATGCATGATATCTGTTTTTATACGCAACACAGCTTCTCCTTCTTTATAAGAAGTAAACATCTTCTTCCATTTTTTGAGAGCAACATCAGGAGGTTCATTGCGTTCATCAGAAATGAGTTGTTTCTGTAACAGAGAGCGCATCTTTTCAGCAGGCACTGTATCAACGTAAGCATATCCTTTCTGGATGAGCTTCTCAGCATAAGTATAATACGTTTTTAATCGTTTACTTTGAATGACTATTTTGTGTGGTTTGATTCCGAGCCATTTCAAATCTTCCTTAAACCACCCATACGCTTCTTTTAAAGGAACCTTTATTCGAGGATCAGTATCATCAAAACGTAAGATATACTGTCCTTTGTAACGTCGTACAAAAAACCAATTCCATAGAGCAACTCGTGAATGTCCAAAACTCATTGCACCATTAGGATTAGGAGCAAAACGCATAACAACGTCTCCCCTTACCTGCTCTAATAGATGTTCTTTTTTTACAACGCGTTTTTTAGTAATTTCTCCTAATTTTTTTAATTGTCGTTGTTGTTCTTCTAAACGCATCGCATTAATTTTTGGAACAAGAGCAGTAACCTCTTCAACAACCTTTTTTTTATCTAACGCAGAATCCAAGGCAAAAACAAGACCCAAAACAGAAGATACGGTCGCCTTACCATGATAACGAACCGCATTCTGCAACGCACAACGCAAGACAAGATCTTTCATAAGACTGACAACGTTCTAAGAATATATAAGACTTACCGTAACTTCGTAATAACAAGCTGGACGAGATCCCGTGGCCAACCACTATCGAGTGCCATACTCTCAACCTCATCAAGATTATACCCACTTTTCACAAAATCTTGAACAGTATAAAGAAGATAGTATAACGTAACTTCCCGTTCTTTCCACTTCTTCTTCGACCCATACGCAAGAATTTCTTCAAAGGTTTTCTTCTCTTTCATCATCTTTAACACATTCTTACCAATATTTCCTCTTCCCGTGACAAGAAGAACAACAATCACCACCACTAATAAGATACTGACAACAATAAGAGAGATCAAGAAAAAACTACCAGTAGCCATAAACTACATCTTCCATGACACTTTATATAGTTTATTAACTACTGCCGAGAAATTTCTTTTTGAAGGTGTTCAACAAAAAGAGCGAAATCAGTTATTTTTACACTCGCACCAACAGCATACGTATGACCGCCACCATATCCTTCAACATAAGGCAAGATTCTTTCAAGAATGGTATTGACAGCAACAGAATCGCTACGTAAACTCATGTGGATATTTCCTTCTTTTTCTCGTCCAACAAGAATAACCTTTCCAGGATTTTTATAAAGAAGTTCATTGCTCAGATCAGCAGTTAAACTGATGTCTGATTGAGGATATGTAAACACAAGTAAGTTTCCTTGAAGAGGAGTAGAAAGAGCTTTCTTTAAAAGATCCCGATATACAAGATTAATCTTTTCGCTTTCTTCAAAGAGATACGTTCCTTCTTTTGTTGTTTTATCTAAAACCTCATATGGTTCCTGAACGTTTAGTATATGCTTAATCCTCTTCTTTACATCACCTGTTCTTCCCTTTGTTAAAAAAGAGAACATGCGACAGAGTTCACCAAAACGACTATTAAAAAGAAGACCAGGAGCAGTGCTTTTTCCATTTGTTAGATCAGGATATTGCTTTTCAAATTCATGAAAATAATCAGGAATAGTCCAATCACTCACTGCACCAAGAACAGCAATCCACAGTTTGCCTCCAACAATCTTATATGCCCAATAGGTTGTAGAACTGACCTCATCTGGATGCTGTTTTTTCGGATTAAAATAAAGAACATGGTTGAGATGAACAAGAGGATGATGATCCAGCCAAATAACTGGAACAGAAACACGATCAATAAATTCCTGAGTAATGAGAGGCTTATCTAAAACAAAAATATAATCAGGACGATGTTCTTCTACTTTATTAAGTAAGGTAATATCCAAAGCAGGATGCGCCTTAATAGGAACGCCATATCCCTTGCCAGTAAACTGACGAAATAAAACATAACTACATAATCCATCATTATCATCATCAAAAAAAAAGAGCGGGCATTCAGCTTTTTCCAGATATGTTTTGATCTCTGTTAATTGTTCTTCCGGAATCATATAAACGAAAATGAAAAACGACTTTATATATGCGGCGGTCAATAAATGTTTACTATAAAGTAATAACAAAAAGATAGATTTAAATACTAGTTATAATAACTATTTAGTAATAAAATATACATAAAATGAGATCATTCACAATTACCAAGAAAATAGCAAAACACGGAACACAGTCCGTCATAGTAATACCAAGCTTTTTATCCCAAGAATTAAAGCCAAAAACGATCGTAGAAGTAAGGATTAATATCCTTAAGGAGATTCAAGATGCCATTTAGTCCGAGAGCATACAAAAATACAACAGAAATTGGAAATCTTAACGGAGTTCCCTTGTGTATTTCTGATATGATAGACGCTGCTCTTAGAGGCAAATTAAACACGTTTCTTCAAGGAGATACGGGATCAGGCAAAACTCAATTATTGAGGGATGTTATGGCTTATTTCGGAGACAAATCACTATTTATTTTAGGAAGAAATGATATGGACACTCGAGAATTATTCCAGCAAGTCAATCCAGAATTCTTACGGGCAGTAAGAAATGCAGGAGACACCTCACAACTAAACTTCAAAGAACTCACAGACAAGATTAAGTATCATTTCATTGGCGTTGACGAATTACCTAACTGTTTACCTGTTGTAAGATCACAATTATTCAACTTATTTGATGGATTTATAGAAATCGATGGCAAAGCCTATACGATAGGATCAGACTATTGTGTAGGAATAGCAACAGGGAATATAGGCCAGCAATTTACAGAATCTTCAAATGAATTAGGAAGAGCTTTAAAAGACAGGCTACATCTCGTTATTGACACAGATTACTTCAGACCACAACCAAAAGATACATATGAGATGTGGAAAAAAGATAGAAATCCAAGAGTACAATTTGACGAAACTCTTGAAGATAAAACAGATGAGATAAAAGAAGCGCACACGACATTACAGAATGCACCAGTCCCAGAAGAGAAATTAATAATTGCATCCTATCTAGTGCATGGATTAGATTATCTGGAAGGTGGAAAGAGTAAAATAGGATTAAAAGAAGGATGGCCAAATAAACTTCAAAATCATGAGCGAGGCTCAGATGCAGGGTTGATATTACCAGTATCACCAAGAGCTTCGAAGTCCATCATCACATTAAGTCAAGCACTAGATCAAATTACAAAAGAAAAGGGTGCAACAGATCAAGATTACTTTAATTCAATGATGTTAGCATTCAAATTTGTATCAGCATATTCGGGAATATTAAATGAAGCAGAAGTCAGACAAAATGATCATTATAGTGGTAATCATTATGCTGCCATGGATGCAGTCATTGATACAACAAGAGCGCAATTTGAAGAGAAAAAAAATCTCATTGCCGCTGGCATAGGAATGGTAAATCAAAGAAAGACAAATGAGAAAATCCTGAAAGCCTGTTCTGGCAGATGGTCTTTTATGAGAAAACTATTGGAAGGTCTATCAATACAACATGACACTCCCAGATAATATCTTCGGTATAGATACTAAAAAAGCATAT
>CAYIBE010000030.1:0-6791 GCA_964361555.1 Candidatus Woesearchaeota archaeon
GTAGTATGTTTTTTTCTTTTATTACTTGTTGCATTTGTTGTATAAGTGTATATAATTATTTAAATCTTTCTCTTGCGTGATTTTTTACGTAATTTAGTGCTGCTGAATTAATATTAACAACTATTAAGTGATAAAAATAGAAAGATTTATATAGTGGGTTTGCATATTAAAGATTAATAATATAAAAAAGTGTCATGATTTATTTCATGAAAAAGAAGGAAACAAATGGGAAATGAAATACATGCTATACAGAAAAAAGATGGAAGCTTCTTATATAGGCATTATAGCACTACTTCAGATATGTATACTACTCCTACTTTAACTGAAGAAGAAATGTCTCTTTTTTTACTTTATGATATCGCAAGTGATAGTCTATCAAGTCTAAGGATTAATCCGTTAGCAAATATTCATGAAAGGTTACAAAGAGCTCGTGAAAACGGAACTTCATTTAAAGGAGACACAAGAACATTAAATAAATGGGAGGAAAGACCACAAGATTATTGGGGAGACAGATTTGCAAAAGAAAAAACAAAAGAAGCGTTTCTAGTAGACATATCAACATATCTGGCTGCTCCGCTTAGCGAGCATATCTCTTCTGCACTAAGCTCCCATCCATCAGTACAAGGAAGAGATTTATTTGGTAAAAAAACAAAAGAAGCACGAAGCGATCAAGTTAAAATTAATGGTTTGGTTTCTTTGCTGTCTGGCAAATAGTCCAAAAAATATGGTGGATACGTGTGACTGAGATATTTATAAGATAAGTTTTTATCATACCGGTGCGCACATGTTAAATTTTCTTTATTCCAAAATTAAGATTTTCGAAATCTTCACTAAAAAACACAAAAAATTCCCTATTAGCAAAGGAATTCTTTATTTTTCAAGTTTTATCTAGTTATAACCCCTGAATATGACACCGCTAATCAACACCATGTTTTACGACAGTAAGCCTAATGAGGCGCTGGTACATTCCTATTATGGGTTGGATTTAGATAGTGTTGGTATATATTAGGTTGTATGTCTAGGAAGGATTGCACTAGTGCTGCCTAATAAGAACCTTAAAATAGAATAAATTTTTACTTCAGTTTTTCTTTTTTTATCACTACCATTGTATCAATCACTCTTATTAAAGTGCGAACTACTTTTCTTCTATGAAAAAATTGTTTTTCTTTTTATTACTGAATATTTTATTGATTTCTTTTTTTGTTTTCGCAGAAATCTACATCTCTGAAATTATGTATAATCCTGAAGGAGATGACAATAATAGAGAATATATTGAAGTATATAGCAATGTAAGCCTTGAAAATTACACTATCGAAGACCTTGCTTCGCACGATATACTTGCGCTCATAAAACAATCATCCTCTTCTTTTGCACTCATTGTTGAGGAAGGTTTTGATGCTAATAATACTAATGCAACAATTTATTCTGTTGGTGCAACGATAGGAAATAATCTGAATAATGAACATGATGTGATTGTTTTGAGAAATTCGCAAGGGAAACTTGTTGATGCGTTAAGCTATTCTCGAGAAAGTGGTGGAGATAATAATGGTTATTCGCTCTGTAAACATTCTGTAGGTGATGCGCAACTATATGAGTGTTCCCCAACGCCCGGAACAATTTTTTCTCAGAATGATATTTCTTATCCTCTTTTTATCAATGAAATTTTTCCTGATCCTTTTGGCAATGATAGTGCATTTATGCCCGGAGGGGAGTGGGTTGAATTGTTTAATGATGGGGAAACAGATGTTGATCTTGAAGAGTTCCTTTTAGAAGATGATTTTGGACGTCGTATCTTCATTTCGAATAGTCAAGTTCTTGGCGATTTGATTATTAAGAAAAAAGATTTTTTCGTTGTGTATATGAATGGAAAAGAAGGATTTTTGAATAATGATGGTTTTGAGCGCATTTCGTTGTTTGATCCGCAGGGAATTCTTCTTGATCAGATTAGTTATAGTAATAGTCGTGAAGATGTAAGCTGGGCGCGTGTTGATGATGTCTGGCTCTCAAGCCAGCCTACTCCACATGAGGAAAATCCAGAGAATGAACAAGAAATAAAAACAATGTCAGAGATTGAGATTAGAACGATCTCCTTGGGGCAAGATAATGTGGCAAAATGGGGTGATGCTTTACGTGTAACATTAGAAATCTATAAAGGAGATACAACTAAAGAAGCTGTTGAACTATGGATGGCTAAAGGTGATGATGTGGTTAGTAAGAGGACCTCTTTGAATATTCAACGAAAGTTTACACAAGAAAAGATTACTCTCCCTGTACAAATTCATCCCAACTGCAAAGAAAAGTTTGATGATGGAAGTTATGAATTACGTGTTGAAGGGCTTGATACAGAAGCGCGTGAACGTGTTGAGATTCGTGGAGTAATGGCTACCTTATGTGAGCAACAACGTTCTGACGAAACCGAAAAAGTTCGTTATGAGATTCTTGATATTCCTTCTTCACAAGAAGTACATGACGAGTTTGTTATTACTGTGAAGATTATTAATCCTTTTGATGTTAAGAAAGAGTTTTCTCTTTGGAGCGAAATTCTTGATGGAAAGACTGTCCTTTCTGAAAAGATTGAAGAACAGAAGATAAGTGTTCCAAAAGATTCTTCTACTGTTGTTCAATTGAAAAACAGATTAAAACAAGAGAAAGAAGGACATTTTGTCTTAAAAACGTATTTTCTTGAAAAGGGAAGGAAACGTCCTGAAACGTTTACTCATTCTTTTGATGTTTCTAAAGGTGTTATTCAGACTTCTTCCGTTGACGATGAGACTCTTTTCGAAAGTAATTTAAATGAGGAAAGTACGAGTGTTTTTTATGAATCGAAAGGTGGGAAACAGAAGCGATGGGCATGGTACTTTTTTGTTCTTTTGATTGCTCTGATGGCTGTTTATGGAGTGATACGCCATGATTAAAGCAAAGATCATTAGTGAAGTTTTAGGAAGTCCTCAAGAACATGTAGATAAAACTCTCCAATTGTTACTTGAAAAGCTAAAAGAACGGAGTTCTTTGCATATTATGAATGAAACTATCTTTCAGGCTGAAAAAATCGAGGGAAAACCATTTTTTAGTGGTTTTATTGAATATGAAATTAGTGTTGAGAATTTGAATGAGTTGAGTGGATTTTGTTTTGATTTTATGCCAAGTTCGATTGAAATATTAGAACCTGATAAACTTAATATCAATGCCGTAGAGGCGGGTGAGTTTTTTAATGAGATTATGGCACGATTACATCAAAATGATATGCTCTTACGAAATACTGTTGCTCAGTTAAACTTATTGAGAAAAGAAAAAAGTACGTAACTTGAGTTTTTTAATATCTTCTCATCGTTTCTCGAGTTTAGAAATAAAGTCGCTGAATTTTCTTTTATTTTGCGACGGTTTTTTTATGATGAAATAGACTAAAAAAATGAAGATTACAAAAAGTGTCCCTGCAATCTCTTTGTAGGGAATTTCTATCTTAACTGGTTTATTTTCTCTTTCTATCATTGATTTTTGTTCCTGAGTTGAGTGTTCTTGCTCTATTGTTTCTGTTCTCTGTTCGATAAAGAGTGGCTCTTCTGTTTCTTTTCTTTGTGATTCGTGAGATATTACTAAAAATATGGGAAACTCTTCTGAGAAATTTTCTGCTGTGAGTATCATGGCTCCTTGATACTCGTCTACTTGTGGATTTTTTTCACTGTTGATCCATAAAAATTGCGTTATTATTTCATCTTGTTTAAATATTGAACTATTCGTTATGTTTATTTTTACAATTTCGTTGAGATTTCCTGTTAGATATATCTTCAGGTTTATTAGGTCTTTCCCTGTGTTTTTTATAAATAGCTGTCCTTTTAATTCTTTTTTTTCCGGTATTTTTTCATTAATGAGTGAATTTACTGTAATTTGCTGGTTATTTATATCTGAAAAAAAGATAACCTCTTTTTTTTCTTGGCTTTCACTTAGAATATTTTTGCTCGTATCATTTATTACTTCTCTTCTCTTTATCTGACATAACTGTAATTCCTTACATTCTTCAGTGATGCAGACCTCATTGCAATTATTAGTGTCATTACAGATCCTTGTTTGTGTTCCTGTATTACATGCAGACCAGGGAGAACACTGCCAGGAAGGAGTACATATTATTTCACATGATTGTTGTTCTTGTGGCTTATTGATTATTGTTTCACAGTTGTTCAGATCATTGCATGTTCTCTTTTGGAATTTGTTTTCACAAGAAGACCATGGAGAACACTGCCAATTTTCATTACAGCTATTACATGATTTTTGTTCTATTGGTTTGGTTTCTTCTTGATTGCAATTATTAGTGTCATTACAGATCCTTGTTTGTGTTCCTGTATTACACGCAGACCAGGGAGAACACTGCCAGGAAGGAGTACATATTATTTCACATGATTGTTGTTCTTGTGGCTTATTGATTATTGTTTCACAGTTGTTCAGATCATTGCATGTTCTCTTTTGGAATTTGTTTTCACAAGAAGACCAGGGAGAACACTGCCAGAAGGAGAGACAGTCTTCGCTTACTGGTTTTGTAAGATAAACTGGTATATAATAATAGCTCCCTAATTTGAAAAAAACTATTCCTGTTGTCTGAATATTTTCCTGCACAATTCTTAGGTAAAACGTTTTTGACGATTTCCCAGGTATTTGAAGAATATTTATTGTCGGAATTATTTCTTGTGTTTCGTATAATGATAACGTTATCGCATGATCTTCTTGATTAGACACGCGTATCGCTTTGTATGTTGTTTCTCCTGGAAGATAACTTGCTATTCCTGGTGTGATCTGTATTTTTTCATATTGCTGTGTTACTATATCAAACTTTTTTTCGTATGATCTTGTTTTGAGAATACCATTTTCGCGATAAGAAATATCACGAATCTTTAGTGTATATTCTCCGTTTGGGATTGTTAGAGGAAGATCATAATAAAAAAAGTAATGGTTTTTGTTTACTATTAAGAGATTTATTTGCAGTGGGACTTCTTGGTTTTCCTGACTTATTATATGTAGTTGTGTATTTTTTAATTCTTGTACTATGTCTATTGGTAATATGATTTCTCCTTGCACTGTCTCTCCTTGTCCATATTCTTCTTTAAAAAAATTTATTTCCTGTGCTATTGCATAAGGAATTAATCCTATGAGGACAATTAAGACAATAAATAGTCTCATCTTTCAAGAAGTCTTTTTGCTTCTCTCAATGATCTTTCTAGTTCTTCTTCTGTTTTGCTTTTCTTTTCTTTTCTTTGCGCTGTGATAAATGGCTTTGATGAAGGCTTTTCTGGCCCGAAAAGAGGCGGTCGTGATGGTTGTATTGGTAATTCAAATGTACGTGATCCTTTGCTTTTTCTTGGTTGTTTTTTAAGAACGAAAAAGTAGGTGCCTGCTAGGATCAATATAAGAAGAATAATGATAACAACAACCCAAACTGATGACCTTCCTTCTTGTGTTTCTTCTTGTTCTGTAACTGGAGGTTCTTCATCACCAAATCCCGTATCATCTCCTGTTGTTGTGTCTGTGGTTGTCTTTGGAGAGCAATCATCTGGACAATTTTGTTCATTTTCTCCCCATTCTGGTTCACAAATATCGTTTACTGAACAGGGGTTTGAGGCGGTGTTTGTCGGACCTGTTCCTGTATCTGTATCTGTATCATCGTCACCGTCATCTGGAAGGTTTATTGTTCCGTTTCCTCCAGGACAAGATCTTGCTGTTGCGCAAGTACTATTTCCTTGTGGACATGATATGCCGCATGCATTAAGATCTCTGCATATTCTTGTTTGTGTTCCTGCTACGGAACAAATTGACCAAGGATCACAGGACCAGGTAGGTACGCACTCTCCGTCAACCTCACTATTATCAAATTGAAAAGGTGACGTACATCCTGGATCAAGGGCGTCTGTTTTATTATCTGCGTCGTTGTCAATACCGTCTGCACAGGCTAGCGCTGTTGCACTTTCTATGAGATCATTACTATTAGTGCATCCTAAATCTCCCGCAAGAACTGAGCTGTTTGAACATGTTCCTATTGAAGTATCGCAACGACCATTATTATCGTTGTCAATACCGTCAGAACATTCTGTTGTTACTGGTTTTGTTATTCTTAGAATACTTGAATTTGACGATTCTATATTTGTTGCTGTAGCGATGAAATAAAATTCTGGATCTCCTTCTACTGATGGGAGAGAATCATCATCAAACCAGCGTGGTTGCCAGGGTGTAAAAACAAATCCTTCCTGTTGGTTAAATGAGACTGGACCTAATGTTGTTTCGAGAGGATCTGTTCCGCTTTCGTCTTCAAAAACTCTAAAACGTATTTGTTCTCCCGTACATAACGAATTTCCATCAACTGCTGCTAAGACCGTGTCTCCTGGAATACTATTTGTACTTGTTCCGCGTGCTGTTGTGATTGAAATGCCATTTTGGTTTAACCAGCGAGGATTAGATAGAATACAATTTGTTTGTTGCGTTGATGATTCTGAGTTGTCAGTTATACTTGCGCAGTCTCTATCTCCTGGTATGGTATTATCTCTACAAATTGAGGTGCTTATATCACAAAATCCATCACCATCATTATCTCTTCCATCATTACACTGTGCTCCTTGTTGTCCAGAACAAGCGCTTGTATTAAATTGACATAATGGTATGCAGGAAAGTGTGCCGCCTGTAAACCCTAGATCTTGACATCCTGTAACATTTCCCCAACTTGAACCATCACATTGTTCATTGCTTTCGCGTATTCCATTTTGACATTGTGCTACGCTCGTTGTTGATATTATTCCTCCTTGATATGCTCC
>CAYIBE010000031.1:0-145 GCA_964361555.1 Candidatus Woesearchaeota archaeon
CTTCTTTGCCATTTGATAGCTTTGCTATTGGTGGTTCTCTTGGAAAAAAAGAAGACTTGACGAAGATTCTTGGTTGGATTATGCCATATCTTCCTGAAAACAAACCACGACACTTGTTGGGTATTGGGAGTGTTTATCACATTTT
>CAYIBE010000031.1:155-6664 GCA_964361555.1 Candidatus Woesearchaeota archaeon
GAGAAGAGAGTGCGCGATACATTGCGTCTCTGCCATTTCATGCCTTTGCTATTGGTGGGTCTTTGGGGAAAAAAGAAGATCTCTCTGTGATTCTTGATTGGATTGTACCATTTCTTCCGGAAAATAAACCACGACACTTATTGGGTATTGGGAGTGTTTATCACATTTTTCAAGCAGTTGAACGTGGGATTGATCTTTTTGATTGTAAAATTCCTACACAAGAAGCGCGTCACGGTTATATCTATATGAGACCACCACAAGGAACACGAGAAAATTATTTTCGATATGATATTCTCAAAAACACATATTCAACAGATACTCGCCCACTTGATGAGCGATGTGCATGCCGTGTTTGTACTACATATTCACGCGCATATGTTTCTCATTTGCTTCGTACAAAAGAATTTACTGGATATAGTCTAGCAAGTTATCATAACGTTCATTTTTTCTTACAACTTATGCGAGATATACGAAGAGCTATTGAAGAATCAAAATTTTATGAGTTGAAGAAAGAATGGGGGCTATGATTTTGTGTGTTTTTCAATGAGTTTTTTTATTGCATCTAATTTTTCTTGAGATGGTTTTTGTATGTGTTCGATCATTTTCCAGTATTTTCCTTTGTGGTATGCTAGGGGTTCTTTTTCTTTATTGAAGGATATTTCTTGTATTTCTCCGATGATCATCACATGATCTCCTAATGGAATTTCTTTATATACTGTGCATTCGAAATTCAGTACGGCATCTTTTACCATGAGTGTTTTAATTTTTTTCGCTTTGTAAAATACATAACCTAACTCTTCTAATGCTTTTATTTTGTGGACTGTCTTTCCTGAACTTCCTCCTGCTACACTCGCAAGTATCGCTTGATCTGTTGATGCTAAACTTATTCCAAATTCTTTTGTCTTTTGGATATTTTCAAGCGTTGCTTTTTTATGTCCGATACATCCTGCTATTAATCCTGGACTGTACGATACCTGATGCGTCCATTCGCAAGCCATAATATTGTGACCATGCGGACCATTTGTGGTAATTAGACCTACGTTGGTGATAAACCGTACTGTTTTTTCATCTCCCCATGGCAAATCCATTTTTTCCTCCCCATTTAAAAAAAATTAATTCTTTTTTTCTAATTCGTGAATTTTTTCGTTTACGCCTTTAGCTTCTTTTTCTAAATGCGTTTTATACTCTTTAAGCATCTCTATTCTTTCTTCTTTTGTTAAGAAGCCTCGCGTGTTACAACATCCGTACATTTTGTGTACCTCCTTATATTGGTTATACGATAGATAAAGGTGCTATTATATAAATATATCGGTCATCCAATATATTGGTTATACGATATTTTGTAGATATATTTAAATATGGCGGACGATATCTTTCTATCATGGAAAAAGATGTTTGTTGTTGCGATATGCGAGGAATGCTTTCTTTTCTGATTCTTTTTCTCCTGTCAAAAAAAGAGATGCATGGACAAGAAATTGCAAAAGAGATTGAAAAAAGGAAGGGGATAAAACCTAGTCCTGGAACGATCTATCCTGCGCTTAAGAGTTTACGGGAAGACGGTTTTATTGAGGAACAAAAACAAGGTAAAACTGTTACTTATCATTTAACACCCAAGGGAAAACGCGCTTTAAAAACGGCAAAGAGTCAATTTTGTAGAACATTTAGCGGAGTAATGATATAAATGCGCCGGCTGGGATTTGAACCCAGGTCCTTGACTTGGAAGGCCAAGATACTGTGTGGAAGTTTTTACGCTTTGACCACTATACTACCAGCGCACGAGAAAGAACATTAATATCTGATTTATAAATCTTACTTAATCTTTCGTAATTTTTCTGTTACTTTATCGAGCTGATGGTCTTTTTGTAGCGGTTTAAGAAGTGCAGAATGAATTTTTACTGGTTCTTCTTTTTTCTTTCCTCTTTTTTTTGTAAAGATAAATATTAAGGATAAGATTACAAAAAGTATCAAAAACAAAGTAACGTAAAGCAAGAAATGTGAGTTATTTTTACAATCTTCTGGACATGTTTCACTTGTTTCATTTTCATCACAACGAGCATTCCCGCATGATGTTGTTTCCTCAATAATTATATTTTCACAGGAAGGGCATTCTGGGCCACCGCAATCAATATCTTCTTCGTGTTGATTTTTTATATTATCGGTACATGTTGGACAGGGAGGACAAAGACCACCACAGTCAGATACTGTTCCTTGGTCATCAATAATAACATTTATTTTTCTTTCTCCTAATCGAGAACTTTTTTTTCCGTCTGTACATGTTGGACATGGAGGACAAAGACCTCCGCAATCTATACTCTCTTCATCATAATCTTGTTTATTATTTCTGCAATGATTACTATCGAAACAGTCTTCATCTTCATTGTCTACAACGCCGTCGCAATCATCATCAGCGAGATTATCGCAGACTTCTTCTTGTGGAATTATTGAACACGAAGACCAGGAGTTATTTTCGCATCGCTGAATACTTTGTGAACAAACTCCCTTATTCCATAATGAGCAAGAACGTTCTTCTCCATTTTTACACACACATTCTTCATCTGTAACACCATCACAATCATCATCAAGCCCATTATTGCATGTTTCTTGTTGTGGTAGAATAGAACATACTCCCCACACACCACCATAACATGTTCTTACACTGCCACTACAAACCCCTTTGTTTATAGAACATGATTCTGTTGTTCCATCTTGGCATGCTTGTCCTGCTACAAAGGGTATCATTACTATTATAAAAAACCAGAATATCTTCATTTTTTTATTTGTGAGACTGTTTTAAATGCGTAGTCTATTTGTTTTTTTGTCCAGCCTTTTGAGAGTAAGATATGTGTTACTTTTTCTTTAGAGTTTGCTTTCATCGCTTTTTGTATATAATTAATTAAATTAATCTTGTCTGTTTCTGTTTTAAATAATGTTTTTCTTTTGATGATGGCACGTATATTGCCAACGCCTTTGTAGAAATTGATATAATAGATACCTATAACAAGAATAACGCTGACGATGATAATTGCTACCCAAGGAATTTTTTTTGCACAATCTTCTGGACAGCTTATTTCATTCTCAAGATACGCAAAACAGCGCCCGTCGCCACATACTGCATCGTGAAACGTGCTTGTGCCTGCTGCTCCTTCTGTACTTACCATTAGTGTTTTTATACTTCCCATTTGGCCAACAACATTTCCTTCCACCATATATGCGAACGTATTAACGCCGGAACTTAGAGGGAATTTAATGAGTAATGGATTTGTTCCAAGAACTTGAATTTTTGCTTTATTTTCTCCAAAATCAATAAGAGATGCATCTGTAGCAATAAATGGCGGAATTTCTTCTACTATGAATGCGTTTGGCAGACTTGTTGAAATTTTTCTCATAATGAATGTTTTT
The DNA here is from genome assembly GCA_964361555.1 of Candidatus Woesearchaeota archaeon. Lineage (GTDB taxonomy): Archaea > Nanobdellota > Nanobdellia > SCGC-AAA011-G17 > JACPIM01 > CAYIBE01. The sequence continues at coordinate 3,555 of CAYIBE010000031.1, forward strand.
TCTGTTGTTGTTCCCGCGAATGTAATGAGTTTAAACGCTACGGCCTTTGTATCAATATCTGCTTCAGACTGGATTGCCATGATATATTGCTCGATGTCATCTGTTCGTTCTGCTATAGGTAAAATTTTTTCTCTATTTATTCTATACGGAGGTATAGCTGGAAGTGAAGGAACATTATCCTTGAAGAGGAAGGTTTGAGGAATATCTTTTCGTGATTGATCTGCCTGATCTATGATTTCCTGTCTCTTCTTTGTTTTATTTTCTGTGGTTGTATTTGTTTTTTCGAAATCTTCTAGTTCTTGTTGTAATGTGATTAGTGTTGTTTTCGTTGGTTGTAAGTTTATATTTAGGAAGCTCAGGATACTTCTGATATCTGCATCACTGTTATATTTTTCTATTAAGTTTAATGTGTCTTGTATTGATCTGTTTACTGTTTGGTCGGAAGTTACGGTAAATATTTGAATGAGTTCTTGATCTGATTCTGCGCCGTATACGACTTGGAATGGAATTAACAAGAATTGTGATACTATAGGTGTTGTGAAATTCGAGAAAAGTGATAATGGAATAGAAAGAGTTGTATTTCCATCAAGAAGTTTATTTTCTATTTTGGTGATTATTTCTGGTTCTCGCTGTAATTTTTTAAAGATAGCTGTGTCTGTAAATCCTGAGCGTAAACTAATTCTTAATCCGTTTATGAATAGCTTGCCGGGTGTTTCTGATCCTATTTTTATTGGTACGATACATAGACCTGTGTCATCTTTTGTACATGGTATTCCTGTGTTTCCTAGTGACTTATTGAGAGCAATATCAAAATTAAGACCATCTGATTTTCCTACAAATCCGGGTACAATGTTTACTTGACCGTTGAGTTTTCCATTATAGGTTGGAAAAGAAGCAGTTATAAAATAATTCTTACTTGAGTCTTGGCATGATAGGGGGTTTCCTGAGCAGATTGCTGATGAGATACCATTTGCTTCTGTATCTGTTGCTATTTCAAAGAGATTTGTATTGTCTGGTCCATCTCTCGCATAAATACATATCAAATATTTTCCTTTTCTCTGTTGAGGATCTTCAAACGTGAGGTGACAATTATTCCAATTGAAGACGCCAGGGTTTGTGCTGAGATCGCAGAACTCTCCTTGAAAACCTGCACCAAACGAAGACGAGATCATTTCTGTTGGAACAAGAACTGTTGCGCGCATAACAACCCCCGGAGCAAGAATTTTAAATTTTGCAGAAATGTTTATTTGATTGATCTCGTGTGGAATATCTACAATCTCACAAACATATGTTTGCTTATTTGGAATGATACGAGAACTTGATTCTTGAAGATTTAATTCAGAAGAACCTGTAAATGTACTCCATTGCGTAATACTTCCTAACCAACGCCACTCAATAATACCGTCTATACCAATGTCTATGTATGGGAATGTTGGAAAATTATTATTTCCTGCGTCTACTCCGATAAAGGAACTTGTTAAGTCTACGTCCACTGTTTCTGTTGATGATTCGGCTGAAAAGCCAAGTACTTGCTCATTTGGAGGAAATGTGATTTCATTCGTTGCTGCTAACAGTGTTTCTCTTTTTTTGGTTGCGTTTGCTGGAAGGTTCATTTCTTCTAGAATAGAAAGTAAGTCTTTTTTTAGAGATGTTGCTCCTATCCATAATTCAAGATCTTTGTTTTCTACTGGTTTCTTGAATACGAGATTAATGTCGCCTTGTAACGACTGATCAGATGCATACTGAAGTTTTGACAGGGTAATATTTATCTTTGGGTCACTTACGTCTATTGCGTAGATTTGACTTGTTACGAGGATTATTAATAAAAGAACGTACTTGGAGAGACTTTGCATATACCACCTCTTATAAATGAATACGTGCTTTTTCTTATATAAATCTTCTGTTGGTTTTAGCACAGTCCTAAATCTCAAAAAAAGATCCAAATAAATTATGGACGAGCAGTCGTCCATAAAGATCTGCTCGAATAGTTTTAACTCGTTTAGAGCTCACGCTAGCGCCAAACTTCCTTTTGATACTGCTAAATCCAGATTCAATAAGAACTCGGCGATGATACGTTCTTTTTCTGAAATGCTGTGCAGCTTTTCTTCGAGCGCTCCATTGGCGATGCCTACTTTTTCCATAGTTACGCATAGGAATGTGTGCCTCGATGTTTTGCTCATTGCAAAACATATGCAGTTTGTTTGCATCATATCCTTTATCTGCGACAAAGACTTTTGTTTGTACATCTTTTAGAATTGCTTCTGCATCTCTGATATCATGCGCTGGCAACACGCGAACTTTAACCGTGCACCATTTTTTCTTTCGCGTATCAAATGTGGCACTCAGTTTAACAGGAACCTTAGGCATCTTTCCATCAATTCTTCGCAAGTAATGGTAGCTAGGGTGTGTTCTGCTAAACCCTGTGCTATCAAGCGCAATCACATGATGTTTAATGCCTGCAGTTGCTTCGAGAGCACGACACCATAGTCTTTTTGGCATGTGCTTTGCAGTGTACTGTAAAGCAGATTTGCTTGCACAGACTAGGCCAAGCAAATCAAGTAGCTTCACGGTTCTTCGATAAGAAAGGCGACAACAGTGTCTGACGAGCAGGGCACACAAATGCTGATAGAATTCATACGTCTTTGGTCCAAAATGGTGCAACCATCTAGGACACTTTAAGCGTTTCAGCAAACGCTTAACTTTTTTAACTAGCTTTGTCTCTTTGTCCATGGAGGACACACTCCTCCCCCATAAGTCGAAAGGCTTATGGGTTAATAAATGTGTTCAGAATCAAGATTTAGGACAGAGCAGTTGGTTTTTTATAAGGATCTTCTTATGTCGTCTCGTATTTTTTATTAAGATTTTGCTAACTTGTTCTTGTTTTTGATAATAAACAGATATACCCTATTCCTGCCTTTATTACTTTTTCAACTCTCAGACCTACTTTATTGAATATGATTATTAGTTCATCTTTTGAAAATTGTTCTGATATGCCTTCCTTACCAAAATCATCAAATATGATTGTTCCTTTTTTACTACCCTTCTTTATCCCAGAAAGGTTAATTTTGTTGTACGCTTTCATTCTTTCGGGGAGTGCGTCTTCTGAATAG
>CAYIBE010000032.1:0-2903 GCA_964361555.1 Candidatus Woesearchaeota archaeon
AGACATAATAAAATTAAACCAGACGTCAAAAAACAATAGTTTGTTACCAATAAATCCCTTACGAAATAAAAACGTCTCTCGAATAACAGACTGTTTCCACCGTACAAGCTGCCTCATAAATTTTCTAAGTGTATGAGGGGAATACGTATATGCAACAGCCCGTGGTTGATATTTAATTTTATACCCTAAACTCTTTTGCATATGTAACGTAAGAAATCGATCATCACCAACATTACACTGACTTCCTAAAAATTGCTGTTGTAGATATATCGGCATGAGTTTAACTAAATGCTTTTTTCGATACGCAGATAACGCACCAGAACAAACAGGCATAAAACTATATCCAGAAGTTCCTCTTCGGTCAATATTAAACGAAGTCCAGTACATCGAACTAATAATCTTCGTCAAAACATTCTGATTCCTATTTGCAAGTTTAATATTTCCCGTCACACCGCCAACATTCTTATCACAAAACGGCTTAATAAGCTCAACAATGCCATTTTTTGTAATGATAGTATCAGAATCAACAGTTACAATAATATCGCTTGTTGCATGTCGAATACCTAACGCCTGAGCATGTCTTTTTCCTCTATTTCTTTGATGAAGAATAAGTACATACTGGTGAAACAAATCAATACATCGCAAAGTTTCTTGTTTTGTTGACCCGTCATCAACAATAATCACTTCTTTTCTTCCCCGTGATCGTAAAACAGACACAATACACCGATACAAATACTTCGGATCTTCATTATACACAGGAATAATAACAGAAACAGGTTGTGAATTAAACGGATACGTAGTTATTCGAGAAGAAAAAATAAGCCCATAGCGATACCATAAGTATCCTGCAACAAGAAAACTATAGAGAAAAAGAAAAAATTGCCACCACATTTAATAGCTGCCAGGAGTAAAGATAACCGAACTTCTTCCTCTCTTCTTCTTTAACTTGTCAATCTTTTTCTCAAGGTCGCGAATAGTAGCATACAGTTCTTCTTCTGACTGATCACTAAGTTCTTCATAATACGTTGCTGTCTGTTCATCTTGTTCACGAAGAGCAGCAGAAACATCACGATAAAACTGAACTTCTGCTTGAAGTCGTGCGATATCTTCTGAATAATCAACAGCTGTTTTTTTTACAAGATCATATTCGCTATCCATCGATACACGTGCAAATGCAACCCCCATAATCAAACTTGTTGCAAACAAGAGTACCATAATAATAGCGATTTTCTTACTTGTTTCTGACATAGGGAGAGAGAAAGCATGCTCCATATATATAAACTTTACGGTGGTAACAAAGAAAAATATAGCTTACAATAAACTTAATAAAAATATTATTTTATTAATAGTAGTAACAAATATAGGATAGCAAATACTAATATTTACATATACTATCTTCTAACATAAAATAATTTAAGTAAAAATAGAACAAGAGAAAGTAAAACAATATTCACGAAAAATAATTGAAGAGACCAACTACGCGTTTGTTTCTTCTCAGGAACTTCCACAACAACATCACGACGTTCAATAATTTCTCCATGATCAAAGACACGTATCTGTGCAGGATATGTTCCAGAAACAATATCATTCTTTACTTTAGCACTAATAGCAATATCACGTTCACTATTTCCAGCAAGAAGAACATTAATTGAATTTGTTTCAATAACTCCAGAGTCAGTTAAAACAACAGTATATTCCTTCACTATATTATCATCATTCTTGAGAAGAACAGGAACTTCAATAAACTCTCCTGCCTGTTTCTCAAATACGATCGCAGGAGGAACAATATCAATAATCTCCTGTTCATTATCATTCGTACAAGTTTGAACGGTTAGAGGAAGAGAAACGCTAGTTTTTTGATCTCCATCATCAAAAAATACAGTACTCGTAAGCGAATATGTTCCAGATTTTACTGTTTTAGGAATAGACAAACTAACAGTTTTTGTAAGAGTTCCTTCATCGTCATCATGATCTTCTAAATCAAAAGGACCACTTTCTTCGATAAGTTCAGTTCCTTCAAGACGTATCTCAATAGTAACATCTTCTTCGGTATCTTCTCCAATATTAGTTACAGAAGTTTCAGTTGTTAACGAAGAAGAACAAGCAACAATATTCGAATTAATCTCAAAATCTTCTATAACAACATCCTGACTCTTCCTATCAATCTCAATGTCAAGATCATCTTCAGCACATTGCTCACGTTCATGTCCCTCTTCAAAAGCCTTTACAAAAAGAATGTAGTCATGATCTTCATCAAGTTCACCATTAGGAACCTTCAAAGTAAGCGTTATATCCTCTTCATCATCTTCATTAATCTCAACATCATCTGATTTAATTTTTTTAATACGTTCATCCTCATCAATATCAAATAACGTAGCCTCAACGACAACATCTTTATCTTCATCATTATCATTTTTCACTTCAACTTCAATCTCCATTTCTTCAAGAGGAAAAAACTCATCACCATTATCAGGATTGTTTATTTTAATCTCTAAACGCCCAGTAACGTTATTTACACAACGATCTAGGGCAGAAGCAGAATTATTTATATTGTCAGTAGTATTCACAGGTGGAGATATATCGTTACAAATAGCGCTGCAGCAGAAATTACTATCAGAAGCACTTAAAATACTCCCAGAACAAATTTGTTGTGAAGCACAGATTATACCGCCAAGTTCATTACACGTTCGATTTATCTGTGGCAATGACGTTTCATGAACAAAAATTGTCCAGTTCTGCTCAACATGAGAAGTACCATCAGTAACAATTATCTTTAATATATGAACTTTTTCTTGATTACCCGCCGTAAACAAATAATTCGTGGTCGCAGAAACAAAAGAGTCATCTAAAGTCCATTCATACAGTAATTCTTCTCTATCTAGATCATAAGCATTAATAAAGAA
>CAYIBE010000032.1:3003-6570 GCA_964361555.1 Candidatus Woesearchaeota archaeon
CACCATCAGCATCCTGAGCAACAGCACTAATACTTGCTATTCCGCCTTCATTAACCGTAATCTCCGAGAAAGGAGTCAAAACAGGAGCATCATTTACGGGAGATACGAAAAGAGTAAACTCATTGCTCTCAACAAAGAACTCATCATCATTCCCTATAAGAATAATATGACTTTCACCATTAAAATTTTCACGAGGCGTAATAGTAGCAACGTTCTCATTAAACTGAATCTGAATATTATCTCCACCACGAACACTATACTGTAAATGGTCACCGTCAGCATCAGTAAAAAAATCAGATAATAATAACGTTACAGGAGTATCTTCATTCGTTGCCTGATTAATAATAGGACGTATAACTTGTGGAGCCCTATTAACACCACTTACCGTCAATGTAAAAAAAGTTTCATCAGTAAGGTTCCCATCACTAACAGTAACTTTTATATTGTATACGCCAGCATCATCATAATCAGTTTGCCATTCTCCCAGATTATTTAACGGAGAATCAAAAGAAAAGTGAAGCGTATCATGATCAACATCATCCGCAACAGGAACAATTTTCACCAAACTTGTTTCAGTAACAGTAAGGGGACTTATTGCCTGTAATCGTGGAGCATCATTCACAGAGCGAACAACAACATCAACAAAATTAGTATCGATACCAGCACTACCGTCATCTGCACGAAATTTAATTTTTGTATTTCCATTCCAGTCTTTTTCAGGAGTAATAGTCGCAACATTTCCTTGAATAACAATACCCAAATGTTCTCCATCATCGACAACAGAATATTGTAATACATCTTGATCAGGATCACTAAAATAATTTGAGAGAGTAATGCTCAATGGTATGTCTTCTTGGATATTTTGTACAGCCATAAGCGAGCTAAAAACAGGGGGTCTGTTAACATTATTTACAACAACGCGTACTTGTTCACTGTCAGTAAAAATACCATCAGTAACACTAACTAAAAAAGAATAAGTTTCAGCATCATTAAATCCAGTTTGCCAAGTAAAAACATTATTAACTTTAGTAAATCTACTATCATTAATCGTAAAACTCAATTGATCACCATCAGCATCCTGAGCAACAGCACTAATACTTGCTATTCCGCCTTCATTAACAGTAATATCTTGAAATGGCATTAAAACAGGAGCATCAGGTTCATTAATAGTAAATGTTCTATTAGAAGAAGCAAAAACAACATGTTCGCTATCATCACATTGAACATTCCAAGTATAAACGCCATCAGGAAGATTTCTTATTGTACCAGTATGTGTTGAACCACTTTCAATATGAATAGTAGTGACATCAGCAGTAAATGTGCCACCAACATCAGTAAAGAAACGACAATCAAAAGAAGAGTCAGTTGGGTCACTCGCCATGAATTTTAATACAATATCATCCTGTACACTCACAAATCCTTGTGCAGGTTCAAGCAACGTAATAACTGGAGGCGAAGGATCAGGATCAAAAACATCAATAACCTCTAAAAGCACATCATTTGAAGAAACAGAAAATTCTCCGTCAGATGCAGTAAATTGAACTGTGTCATTGCCAAACCAGTTAGGCTCAGGTTTTAATGTTGTAAGAGCGTTACTAAAAGAAATAGTAATATGGAGTAGAGAAGTAGAACTATATGTTAACGTGTTACCATCAGGATCAGCAAAGAAAAGAGAAAGACTAATCTGTTGGTTCGTGTCTTCATTCCATCGTAAATCAGAAACATTCTGTAAGAGAATAGGCGCATCATTCACACAATTCTGATCTTTATTATCGATCAGTTCTTCTGCACCAGGATGAACGCCAGGATCAGCATCATTACAATCTTCTCCAAAAACAAATCCATCATTATCTTGGTCAACATCTTTAAGCATCCAAAGAAGAGAATTTTTAAAAATTATTTGTGAATTACTATTCCAACTTTCAGATTTCGGAATACCAAAGAAAAGGTCTTTAACAGTTTTTCCATTAATCTGCTGAATACTTCTTGCAATAACCGATCTTATTGTTCCACTCGTTCGAATAGCTAATGATTGAACAAAACTCGGTTTAATCGTAATAAAATGCATCTCTAGGGCCGTAGAATAAACATCAATCTCACCATGTGGCGGAATAGTAACACCAACGAAAATATCATCTGTCGAAGAAGTTACCTTAATATCTTTAGCGCCAGACGTTTTACTTGCTTGAGCACTGTTCCACACCTCATTAACGATTTCACTATCAAAAAAGATGGCATTAACCGTATCAAATGGAATAATTGTTTTTCTGTCAACATCTTCAGTAATCAATACCAGGGAATATCGTGAAAAATCAGTAGAAGGAATCTGAGAATCTCGTATAACATCAAAAGTAATGCCGGACTCTTGAAAAGTTGTTTGTATACGTGGCGATAGTTGACTATTATCCTCTAAAACATAAGCAACATCAGCAGCAAAAATGAGAGGCAAACTCATCAAAAACACAAAAAGATAAACAAAGCGTTTCATTTTTTTAATAAAAAGTATGATCCAATAACTGCAGCAAGAATAATAACGACAATAATAATAACAATCACCACAGGCCATGCAGAAGAATCATCATCTGTTACTCGTGATCCTTTAATGCCGAATCCAACAGTACTATTATCTGTGTCATCATCCTCTTCATCATCCTCTTCTATTAAAGTATCGTCCGTTGGTTCATCAGACGTTTCATTATCAGAAACCTCTTCAGGAATTTCATCCGGTTCTTCCACATCACCAACATTGATGATGAGTGTAGAACTAAGAACAACACTATTTCCTTCTTCTGGTCGAAAAAAAATGTTAATACGTCCGTCCCAATGACCTTCTTTTGTGATCATTAAGAGATACCTTGCTGCTTTCTCTTCACCAGGCGGCAAGGAAAAATTAGCATCAATCAGTTCAACAATATCTGCAAGTTCTTCAGAAGGTTCAAGTCTAATATCAATCTTTACATCATTAGGATTGCGTACAAAAATTGTTCGCTCAAGAATTTCTTCTCCATTCCATTCTCTGGTAATAATGGCACGCGCATTCCCGATTTCGCCCGTAATAGCGAAAATACCAGGTATAACTAAAAAACAGAGGAAAATAATACTTAATATCTTTTTCATATAATCTCCATATTGATACTACTTGAGAATTACATCACGTCTGTAGTTGATATATAAGCATTATGAGATTAAAAAAAGTATATTAAGAAATATATAATAAAAAAGAAAGAGAAATTAGTGTTCAACAAACGCTTCAATAGAGTCAGTAACAAGCTCCCCTAATCCAACATCAAAACTAACTTGGACCAGCTCAGGAACAGCGGTTTTTACAGGAGGAACTCTATCAGTACTTGTTAAAAGAGCAGTTGCTTCATAAACAGAAGAACCATTTTCTTCACGAATGAGTTCTGGTTCTCCCTGAGGAACAACACGTAAGTAAGGACCATCTCCTGGTTCTTCCCATGTTACTGTTGGTCCACTCGGAGGAACAAGTTGAGTAGGAACAGTAAGCTGTGCGTATAGAGCGAAAATAGTTCCTTGCTGATACGTTCCAGTAACGCTACTCCCAGA
>CAYIBE010000033.1:0-6481 GCA_964361555.1 Candidatus Woesearchaeota archaeon
TATGATAACACTTATATAGGTTAAATTCGCCGAAAGCTCTATGAGAAATTTAGCTTGTTCTGGAGAGGTTTCTATTCATTATGATGTTCCTCTAACAGCGGAAACTCAATTTTCTGAGCGTTATGTTGATCCTCAGATGGTTGCAGCTGTCGGAATGTATATTTCTTTGGCAAGAAAGGCAATGACCTCAAAGTATCCAGATGTTGTAAGAATAAACGCTCAATTAGACCCAAATTATGGGTATAATGGTTTGGATGAAAGAGTTGTAGAAGGTTACAATTTTTCTATTAATTTTAGCAGAACTGATAAAACAAGAGTCTCAATGGAAATGTTGGAAACTGTTGTTTTTGGGTTTATGAAAATGGTTCCATTACAACAAAAATCTGGTGGTGCTCCTATTGGACTCCATGATAAAATAAAGGCGTATACACCAAGAGTGGCTATTTGATAAGAAAGAATTCTTATATTTGATTATCAGACGTTGATATCTTAATCTTGTGAAGTTATTATAATTTCAGGCTCACAATTTTTGAAATACCATTTTGTTGCATTGATACACCATACACGCGGTTGGCTTCTGTAATGACGTTATCGTTATGCGAAATTACGATATACTGAGAGCTCTTTGAATAGTTTGCTATTAATTTTGATAATAATTGTGAATTTGTTTTGTCTAGAGCAGCATCGACTTCATCTAGTAAATAAAATGAAGCGGGCTCATATTCTTGGATAGCAAAGATAAACGCTAGAGCAGTGAGTGATTTTTCTCCTCCTGATAGTGAATGAAGATCTAAGAATTTTGTTCCTGCTAATCGTACCTTTACATTTAAGCCGCCGTTTAATGGATTTTCTTTGTCTTCCAGATCGAGATATGCGTCGCCCTTTGTTGATAATTGCATGAAAATTCTTTTGAAATTTTCTGCGATTTCTTTATACGTTTTCATGAATACGCGTTTTTTCTTTCCTTCTATCTCGGTCATCATTATTAATACCGATTCCTTCTCTTTGTTTAACGATTCTGTTTTCTTTACTAACTCTTCATGTTCTTTTTCTATTGTTTCATATACTTCGAGAGCTTTCATATTAATGTTTCCAAAGTTTTTGATAATTCTTTCTGCTTCCTGAATCTCTTTCTTTAAGTCTTCTCTAGAAATATTTCTTCTTAACTTTGTTCCTATATATGGCTCGAACTCAAGTTGTAATGCTTCTAATTCTGCGATGATCCTCGCTTTATTTACAGAGATCTCATTTATGCGCTTTTCAATTTCTCTTACTTTGAAATCTTCTTGACTACCTTTTGATTCTAGCTTGTTGACCTCTTCTTGGTGATTATTCCTTCGCGCAAATAGTGCTTTATAGTCCTCTCTGAATGATCTTTCTTTCTTTTCTTTTTCATGCAATAATGGTTTCTTTTGTTTTAGTTCGGATTCTAGTGCTTCTTGTTCCTGTTTGAATTGTTCGAGTTCTTTTTCATGTTGTTTGATTATTTCCCGTATTTTTTCTCGTTCAGGTATATGAATTGTGGCAATCTGATCTTGCGTATTTTTTAATTCTGTTGTTATCTGAATGAGTGTTCCGTGAATCTCTAGTTGCTGATTTTCTAATTCTTCAAGAGAATCTTTTGCTGTTTCTTCTGATCGCGATGGCCTTCTCAATTCTTTTAATTTTTCTATCTCTTTTTGTACGTAATGTATCTCTTCTTCTATCTTTTTACTTTTTATTTGATATTCTTTTATTTGTTTGCTGAGATTAACTTTGTTCTTTCTTAATTCAGAAATATCACCTATCTGTGCTTGTGCTATGACTGTTTGCAATCCAATTTTTTCTTTTTTTAATTCTTCAATACGATTATTCTCTTCTATTTTTTGCTTTTGTAGTTTTGTAATGTTCTCTTTTAACTGTTCGAGTTCTTTTTGTGTTTCTTCTAATTTTATGTCAATATTTTTTTGCTCAAAAATTCCTGCTGTTTTTTTCCTGTATCCTCCAATCATTGCACCCGATGGTTCGATGATATCTCCTTCTAGTGTTACCATGCGTGCTCTACCTATACCTACTTTCCTTGCTATGGGAATATCATCAACAACTAAGGTAGAGCCGAACACATAGGAAAATGCTTTTTCGTATTTCTTATCGAATTTAATGAGATTTACGGCAATATCTCTTACTCCCGAGAAATTTTTTAACTGTTCGAGTTCTTTTTGTGGAATACGTTCTTTTAGCTTATTTAATGGAAGAAAGATTGCTGTACCTGCTTTTTTTTGTTTTAGGAGACTAATTCCTTTTTGTGCTGTTAGATCTGAATCTACGATAATACTGTTGATGCGCTGGCCCGAGGTTATTTCTAATGCTGTTGCATATTTTTGATCGACTTTTCCTAAGGAAGCTATTGTGCCGTATACTCCTGGTATCTTTGCGTTGAGAATTGTGTTTACTGCAATATTTCCTTGAAGTGATTCGGTTATACGTATTTTTGTTGCTTCACTATCTGCACGTTCTATTTTTTTCTTATTTATGGTTTCTTGTGCGAGTTCTATCTGGGTGTTTGTTACGTTGAACTTGTTTATACGTTGTTCGAGTTCTTTTTCACACTTACTTAATTTTTGTAAATTCTCTTTTGCTTCTGGTGATAATTGCTTTTCAAGAAGTTCATTTATTCTCCCTAGTTCAGCACCATCTTTTTCTTGAAGATTGTGAATATGATTTTGTTCTTCTTTTTGTTCGAACATTTTGTTCTGCAATTCTTCTATTTGTACTTCTCGTTTTTCTATTGAAGAGAAATCTGTCAGATTGTGATTTTGTTTAAAATTTGCAATCTGTTTTTTTATTCTTGATTCTTGTATTTTTAGATTTGATGATTGTGATTCTAATTTCGATTTTTGTTCGTTTAATAACTGAGTTTTCTTTTTGATATCTTTTTCATCACTATATAACTGTGTTATCCTCTGGTTTATTCTTGCAATTTCTGTTCTTATTGCTTCTGTTCTGGATGTTTTTTTAATGACATCCTCTTTTAACTGTTCGAGTTCTTTTTGAAGAGTAATTTGTTCAATTTCACCACGTTCTTCGATTTCTTGATTTATCTGTTCTAATTCTTTTTTCTTTTTTGCAATGCTTTCTTGGAATTCTTTGATTTTTGTTTGTATTCCATTACTTTCGTCGTTCAGCTTTTTTATTTTTGTTTCTACCTCTTCTTTTTTATCTTGTTTTTCTTTGATATTTAAATGAATAAATGTTGCTTTATTCTCTTTTATTTTTGTTTCTACCTCTCGATATTTTGCTGCCTGGTCACGTTCTTTTTTTAATTCGCGTAAATATGTAGATCTCTCTTTTAATATGAGAGTTGATTCGTTTAATTTTTCTTCTACCTTGTTTAATTCGAGCAGCGCTTTTTGTTTTTTATCTTCGTAGACTGTAATGCCTGCAATGTCCTCTATGATAATCCTTCTTTCTTCTGATTTCATAGTAATAAACGAGGTTATATCCCCCTGAAGGATGATATTATGGCCATCTGGGTAGATCTTTGCTTTTGAGAGTATGTCAATTACTTGTTGCTTTGTATGTGGCTCTTCGTTAATAAAATATGACGAGTTTCCTGATTGTTTGACAATTCTTGTAATTTTTACAGATTCTTTTGAGATGGGAAATTCTTTTTCTTTGTTTGAAAATATAATTGAAACTTCTGCTTCTCTTGCTGGTGATCCTTTTTTTCCTCCGTTGAAGATGAGATTTGATGACCGTTCCGCTCTCATCGATTTTGCTGATGTTTTTCCTAGAACGAAGGTAAATGCGTCCATGATATTAGAGTTGTGAGCTACAATGTTATTAGCTATAAAATTATGATTTTCTTCAACACTCAAATCATATACCCATTTTTCTCCAGTTACTTCTTCAATTTCTACTATCTTGTCCCATAACACGTCAGAATCTGCAAGAAGCCGGAGCTTTTGAATTAAACTTGTTTTTCCTTGTTTTTTTGCTTCTGGTAGTAGCACCTTGTGTAAGACATATTGCAATCCTTCTCTTGATGGAGTACACTGATTATAACAATACGCTTCTAGTCTCGGAATACTTCTCTTTGTTTTTTTTAGATTGAGTTTCAACTCTTTTGATACCGCTTTGATGATGTTGTTGCTTACTATAAGATCATCATTCGAGTTTGATTTTTTTGCTGTTAGTTGATTGAGTCTTTCTTGCTTCTTTTTATGAATCAGTTTTACATGTTTGTGAAAATTTTTAACACTTTTATTGTTAGAGATTATTAATGTTTGATAGATTCCAGAGAAATTAGAATTTGTTGCCAATTTTATTTGGATCTTTCTATAGGCAATAATATCTAAACGCAAGAGAATTGTGTTTATTTTGAATGCTAATTTCTCGCTTTTGGTTGTTACTTCAATTGCTTTTTTAGATATGTAGCCATCTCCACAATAATAGCCGTTTAAAAATTCTGCCAATTCTTCATTACTGCTATGCGCTAGAAAGAGATTTGTGAGATCTTTTTCTTCTGTTTTTCCTCGCGGCATTCCAAATTTTGTTAGCAATTTTATGATGGGAGAAGAGTACAAGATTACATCCCAGCAATTTGGCTTATATTCCAGTGCTCTTACTTTCAGGTTAAAGAGTTTTTTTGCAAGCATTATATAATCTTCTACTATCTCTCTTGTTCCGTTTGTAAACCATATCTGATTTGATTTGCTTAATCTTCCTTCTGCTATTAAGTACCCCAAGAATCGTGAGAATTCTCCTGAATTCCTCCATGGAATGGGATATGCCTTGTTTTGATTTTTTGCCTTAACTTTTCTTATTATTTGTGTTATCTTTTTTTCAGTATACTTCGCATATTTTAATATTTTTATCAAGTAATATACGTTTATTGCTTGATGATCTAGGAGGCTTTTTATTGTTAATTGAGGAATCTCGATTCTTGCTGCGATTTCCTTCCAGGTGCTATCCCTCTTTATCTTCTTAAGAATTTTTATAAATTCTTTTTGAAATGGAACGTAGAGCTGATCCTTCTCTTCAATACTATCAATGAGTTCATAAAACCATTTCGTTTTTGTACTGATCTTTAATCTTCTTGGGACCGCTATCCTTATTCCTTCTTCCAGTTCTTCTGCTTTAATCGGTTCAATTTTATCTTCTTTAAGAATAAAAAGTGGGTGATACTTTGTTACTACGAGTTCTCTTCCTGATTTTGTTCTTATTTTGAGTAGCTCTCTCGGCGCTTTTCTTTTTACATATGCCTTAATTGGTTTTTCTTCTAGCTTATTACTCTCAAGATTAAGTGATATTATTTTTGTGTTGTCTCCTTGTGCTATGATTCCGTCGTCGATATTTTTTATCAAGTTTGTATTTATTCTTTTATTTACTAATGCCCCTATTGTTTCAACAGATCCGTTACTGAGAATTATGTTACTACTCGATAATAAACATTTGCCAGAACCGTTTGGTCCAATTATCACGGAAAAATCTGAACCAAATTCTACTTCTACTGGTTTTGCAAAGGACTTGAATCCTTTAAAAAAGAGCTTTTCAACTATTGTCATTTAATGGTAAAATATGCTTTAGAAGCTAATTTCCTCCACTTTTTCATACAATCATTCTTTTTCTTGCTTTTAAATAGGTTTTGTTGTTATCCTATCTTGAGCATTTTCTTGTTACTTTTTAGTCCTCTTACTATTTTTACTGGTTTTTGGTAATATTTAGAGAAAAATTTTATTATTTCTTTGTTTGCTTCATTATTTTCTGGTTTGGCTTTTATGTTTATGATTATCTTATCTTCTTTTTTTCCAATTATTTCTGTTTTCTTTTTGTTTGTATGAACAATTATTTCCATAATGCTAATGCTTCTTCTTCTATAAAATGAAGCTTTCCCGGAACGATCAGACAAAATGGCGGTTTTCCTAAATTTTCTTTTTGTAATGAACTTAGAGTTCCTGTCTTTATTTTTTGATTTTTAAAACCGATGCGCGCACAACCAATTGCTGTTGTGTTTTCTTCTGTCCCGTTCCTAATTAGGTATTCACTTGCTTCAGAAATTGATAAGAACTTATTATTTACTGGATCTAAGTCTAGTAAAAATAATGTATGAAGTTTATTCTTTTTGTTCATTACAAAGCTTTCATATGAGCTTTTTACTTGATGATTATTAAATGGAATGCTGATTATTTTTCCAAAATTGTATAAACTTAATCCTGTTATTCCTATTGCGGTAAGGATAGAAACGCCAGTTATTATTTGAATCGGAATCCCTTCTTTTTTTGCTCGCAAATAAATGTCTATATGTGTGGTTGCAGAATAAATATCTCCAATATTCAAAAAAGCAATATCTTCTTTTTTTGCTTCTTCAAATATGTTTTTTATTTTTGTTTCTACAAAGTTTCTGTCTACTTCTACTATTTTTTTCTTAAAAAACGTTTCAAGTTCTTCTCTACTTGATTCAAAAACGGAGGTATATGCTTCCAAATACACCTTTTTACTT
>CAYIBE010000034.1:0-4703 GCA_964361555.1 Candidatus Woesearchaeota archaeon
AGAATTAAAACAATTAAGCTGACGGATCAGGGTAATAAGATAGCGGAGCATATTGAAAAAATAAAACAATTATTATAACTTTTTCTTTATTTTTTATTATCATAATTGATATATACCTATAAGTATAAGGAAGTTTATGCCATTTTCAAAAACATTTCCGAGAACATTGAAGGGTACTACGTATCCGGTGTGGGAAGAAGTAACACTTAGCGAAGTGGAAGAGAAAGAAGCGGAAGAACTGGCAAAGAAAGAAAACTCTTTACTTATGAAAGAATGCCTTCGAGAAGCAGAGAAACTTCTTCTTGAGTCGCATTACAAAGCATACCAGAGTGACGTTGTAAGATTGGCAGTAAGTTTATTTGATAAAGTTTCCTCTCACCAAGTGTACCATAAAGAGAGGAAAGCAAAAGAAAGATTTGATGCATTATTTGCTAAGTAATGTTTATAAGAATATTGCTATCGTGTGTCACAAAAACAAGTGACCATTATCCCTGCAGGACATGAGTGCTCTCCTTAATGCTTTCAATATGAGAGATATTCGTTGATTTAAAAAGAAACTCTCTAAACTTTCTATCGATTTTTATTCCTCGTTTTACTAGTTCATGTTTAAGAAAGGCGTATAATTTTTTTCCTGCTGCATCAAGATCTGTCAAGATAACAACTTCTTTAGCATTTATTTTCTCAACAAAAAAGCGGGGGGAACTTGAAAAAGTGATTATTGTTGTTACGCCTAAGTTTTCTAATGCTTCTTTATCTTTTTTCCCTTCCACAATAATTAATTTTTTGCATTGTTTTAATTCTCTTATCCACTCTTCAACAGTTTCCATAATCATGAGGGCCGTACGGGATTTGAACCCGCGGCCACCTGGTTTCTACGAACACGTAAGAGCTTCACCAATCCAGTTTTTTGATGTACTGTTTGTTCAGGTGCTCTAACCAGACTGAGCTAACGGCCCTTTTTATGACGCTAACATAACTTTATTTAAAAACATAACGGAAGGTATTTAAATGAGGATGTGATCGTACTTCTTTATGGAACTCATGTTGGAGAAGAAACCAAAAAACGTCAATATTATTGAGGGATTTCCTGGTTTTGGACTTGTCGCGACAATTGCTACTGAATATCTTATTAATCATCTTGATGCTAACCAGATTGGGAAGATCATTATAGAAGAAACATCTCCCGTTGTTGCTGTTCATTCCGGTCGTGTAATTGAACCCGTAGGAATTTTTTATTCTAAGAAACATAACCTCGTTATTCTTCATGTTCTCAATGCAATTACTGGGTTAGAATGGCAAATGTCAAAGAAGATTGAAGAACTGGCGAAAGAGCTTAATGCAAAGGAGATTATTTGCATCGAGGGTGTTGGAAGTATGAGCGGTGAAAATAATGCGTATTATATCTCAGAAAAAAATGAAAAGAAATTTGCAAGCAAAACAGGAATAAAGCGTCTCGATGAAGGAATTATTATGGGTGTGACAGGATCTTTAATTTTGAACAAAAACCTTCCTGTGAGTTGCATTTTTGCAGAGACCGCTTCTAATCTGCCTGATTCGCGTGCGGCGAGTAAAATCATCGAAGTTCTTGATCGCTATCTTGATCTCAAAGTTGATCCAAAGCCGCTTTTGAAAAAAGCAAGTGAATTTGAAGCAAAGATTAATGATTTATTAAGAAAAAGTAAGGCCGCTTCAGTCCAAAAACAACGAAAAGAATTAAGTTATTTAGGTTAAAATCCATACTAAGATGAGGATGCCAATTATACTTACTGCTATTCCCATTGTTCTTATGTTTGTTCTTTTTTGAAAAGAAAGTTCTCTTAGGAGATGTTTCGCTTTTTCTGGGAAGTAAAATAAGAATGCTCCTTTTAAAATAATGATCATGATCAGAATAATAAGTACGTTTTTTATTGCCATTTGTTTACCTTCCTTATCTTCCGCGCAAATCGTATCTTGGCAGATATCTGAAATGCATTCGTAATTATATGTGCAACCTTGGTTAAAAGGTTTTCTTTTTTGCCAAGTCTTTTCTAAAGAACAATAGTACTGATTATCTTTTCCTCGTTCTCCTGGAGTAGAACAGATATTTTCTTCACATTCATCGATCTTGTTGAATGCGCAGTCATGATAAACAGTGCAAGAATCGTTTGTACATTCGTTAAAATCATTGCAGTCTTCATCATTAAGACATTGAACTGTTTGAATAATGGAGATTTTTGCTGTATCTGACGTTGTCTCCAAGAGAGTAATATTGAGGCCTGAGACTGATCTTTCTTTATATAATGGAAGAGAAAATGTCAGTTTATCTACCTGCAAAGCAACAGAGCCTGAAGAGCCAACGCTCACGAGTTCGATTGTGATCCCTTTGTAATTTTTTTGTTCATGAACGCCGAATATTATTTCTTCTGCATGAATTAATGGTATCACGAATACTGCTGCAATGAAGATAAGTGTGCATTTACTGATCACAATAAAACTCCTTGAAGGTTTTTAGTGTTTCTCCTCCATCATTTCTTGCTACGAAAAGATACGGATAAGAAAACCACGCGTAGAGTTGTTGATTTTCTTTCAAGCAGAGTATAAAGGTTGTTCCTCGGCATTCTTTTTGAAAATTGCAGGATAGTTTTTCATCAATAATTAATTGTTTTTTGATAAGATCTTCGTATTTCTGAAACTCTTCATCTCCAATTTCTTTATTGCCCGGATCAAGGTTAAATATACGTAATCTGTTAACGTTGAGTTCTCTATTCCTTCTTGAATAGGCAATATTAGAAAAGGGATCTATTGGAAAAATTTCTCCTACTAAATCATAGTACGATCCATCATCTCTATACTGATACTGAAACCATGATGCATCTTTAAATTTCAGATTTTTTGATGCAAGTGCTTTGATTACTTCGTCTTCTTTCCATTGTGTAAGATCTATCTTAAATTGGTTTTCTTGAACTTCATTACTATTTTGTTTTAATTCTTCTATTTCTGCTCTGAGTGCATTTATCTCTGTTTGTTGTTGTTCTATTTTTTGATGAGCTTCGTTTAAATCCTTAGATATGTTATTTTGTTGTGAACAGCCTATGATGAATAATAAACCAATAAGAAACACCATCTTTTTCATTTTTCTTATGAATAATTATTGACTTATATACTTTTGCAGATTCTCTTTCCTAATGCTGCGAGTCCCGGATAATGTTTTTTAAATTTTTTTGTTGTGTTCTCTTCTAATCTTAATGCTGTATTAAAATCCGACGTACATATTTCTTTTCTTTCCTTGAGGTGAAATATCTCGTGAAGAATTACCGATTTAATGAAACGTATCTGTATCGATAAGGGCTCATCTTTAAGTAAATGATTTATTGTTTCTAAGGAAATATAGACCGCGTTTGTTTGACGAGAGATTAATGCTGGTATGTTTAATTCGTCTAGTGTATTTCCTTCTTCAAGAGATTGGCTGATAATTGGAGAATATAGTGCTTTTTTTTTAAATTTTTTCTTGTTGAGAAATTCTATTTTTGCAGAACAGCTATGTTTTTGTAATTCTTTTTGTGCTATGTCTTTAATTTGCTGTCTGGTAATCATTATGGTGACTTACAACAGAGTTTTATTATGCCGCTTCCTGTACACTGTCCTGCAGAACCTGTTCCTGTATAATCTCTATCTCGCGCATATGCACTAAATCCAAATTCTCCAGAAATAGGTGTATAACCTGGACTACATACTTTATTTGTTGGTCCTCCTGGATTACATGATTTTATGATAAATTCACATGATGCTGCATCTGCATTTTTTGCACTTAAAACATTTAATTCTGCATAGGGACCAAGTTTTTTTATGTTTTTTGCGGTAATTGTACTGTCTCGTAGGTCTTCGCCTACAACGAGTCCTCGGCCTTGTAAATCACGAAGAGCAAGCTCTGTATAGGCGTGCCCAAACTCTCCTGGACGAGAATTTTGCCCAATAACAAGGATTGAAACAAGAGCTAAAGAAAGCGCTATAAGAAAGAATAAATGTGACTTTGTTATTGTTATTTGAACGCTCATTTTACCTCTTTCTCTTTAAACGATGCTTTGTACGTATTTAAATTTTTTTATTAAAACCACCATAAAATGATAAAAAAGCTTATATAATATGAAAAAGGATTGATTGTGAGAGGTGCCTTATTGAATGAATAAAGAATTGCGTACATCACATTTTCTCTTAGTTTCTTCTTTTCTTCTTTTGCTATTTATTCTTTCGGGATGTGCTGGTGGGAATCCCCAATTAACGTGTGCTCAGCAAAATGGATATTTGTGTGACTATTCAAAAGAGTTTTGTTCTGGCAGGTTTGAAAATGTATTACAATCTTCCAATAACTCAAATAATAAGCTCTGTTGCGTTCAATCTTGTACTTCTTACTCTGGCAATGTGGGTTTAAGTTGTGAACAACAGCAAGGATTTGTTTGTTCTTCTGAGAGCTGTGCTGTTGAAACTAATCGATTACTTTCACTTAATAATACGGGACAGAATATTTGTTGTAGAACTCAATGTAATCAAACTCAAGATAATTCAGGAAGTAGCACTTTTATTTCTAATGATGGCATTTGTGAAGATGGGTTTGTCGGCGATAATAGAGTTGGTCAAGATACGCGTGTTGATCATGGTGAACGATATGTTCCTGGAGTAAATCACGATTGTCGTCGTTGTGTTACTAACGGATTTTGTAATGATGG
>CAYIBE010000034.1:4803-6423 GCA_964361555.1 Candidatus Woesearchaeota archaeon
GTTCTTAATGCACAAGATTCTTGCCCAAGAACATTTATTAGAGGAACAACGACGATTGATATGATTAATGCGAATGGTTGCATACAAAGCTCTACTGATTTTGATGGGGATGGTGTTAATGATGGCGTTGATCTCTGTCCTGGAACTACCGGTGTAGAAGTAAATGGTGAAAGTCATTCACATCCGGGATGCCCTCTCTTTGATTGGGATGGAGATGGCATTAATAACCCTTCAGATGGATGCGATGATCTTCTGAGGATTACGACGCTTAACTACCAAGGTGCTGCAACGTGGACAACACGACTTGCTGGAGTCACGACTTGCTCTGCAGAAAATATTCCTGAGAATGTTTCTTCTGGAGGTTGCTCTCCGGAAAATATTGATGTGCAGTTGCTTGATCGCGGCGAACAACAAGGAGGTTGTTCTGGAAATCAGGTTGCTACTGCAGTTATTGTGAAGAAAGAAGATGGAGTTTCTACCTTGTCTGTTCAATGTGCTGAAGTTGTTGTATCTTGTCAAAATGACTAATTTATTTAAAAAAAAACATTTTTTGAACGAGTTTCATTCTAGTAATATGAAGTAATTTGAATATGATTAAATTAACAAAAAAGGGGCAAGGCGGTTTTTCAATTATTATTATTTTGGCAGTTGTTATTGTTACCCTTCTTCTCATAAACCAACAAAAACCTGCTCCTCGTGAAGAGATTGGAGAGGATGACTGTCGATCCTTTGTTAAGCCTGTTCGAGATCTTGTTGGCTCTGGAACCAATACTGTTTGTGATGCCGAAAATCTGCAGTGCCAGTCCGTTGAATGTGTAGAAAACGGAGAAGAGGAGTATTTTCGTTGTAGCGGTAGTGATATAAGCCCCTTCAAATTTGATTGTGGATTTGAATTTGATAATGATTTTTCTCAAAACAAAGTGGTATTAAACATTACCTGTTGTCAGGAAGAAACGAATGAAATGAGAGATATTGGTGTAGATTGTGTAAATGAATTAGTTCAAAAGGGAACAGATGAAGGAATAGAAGAAGAATGTTTACGTGCTTGTGAAGATGCTGCAGACCGAAGAGGGAGCAGTCAGGAAGAACTTGATCAATGTCATACTGGTGTTGAGATAGCATTGTCTCTTTCTAATTTTGCTAATTTCATTACACAATGCATTTCTGCAAATGAAGAAAATCTTGGAGAGGTTATTGTTTTGTGTGAAACACAATGCCGAGAATTTCTTGATTCTCCTCGAGATCAGCAATGTGAAGAAGTTGAATCTCTTGTGGTTGTGTCTCTCCTAGAATCATGCGTTGTTTCTCATGCAATGAATGCTGAAACTGAATGTCGAGACGTTTGTAATGAACTTTTTTCAGATGATGGGGGAGATCAGCGAGAATCATGTTATGCTCAAATTCAAGAAATTCAAAATCAACCAAGAGCTAGAGGTGCTGCCTGTTATAGCGAACACCGTAATGAAGACGAACCTATCGACATCTGTAGTGCGTTCTGTGAAGATGAATATGAAGATGATGTTCAGAGAGAACAATGTATTGATGGTGTCGAATTTGCAGCATACGGTATTACTGAAGAAATTCCTCAATTTATTGCTGGTCCTTCTCAATTGCCTGAAG
>CAYIBE010000035.1:0-6402 GCA_964361555.1 Candidatus Woesearchaeota archaeon
TGTCCTTGACTGTTGAATATTTGTGTAGGATATTTCTCTTTGAATTCTCCCGCATCTTTTTGTTTTACTTTTACAATTGGCGTGTTATAAAAATAGGCTAAACCTGGAGCAAATTTCATATGTCGTTTTCCTGATCCTAATATCGCTGTTGCTTCAAGTTCTATCGCTTGTTTTTCCAAGAGCTTTGCAATAATCATTTCTGGGTAGACTGGCTGTACTTTTGAGTCTTGAGAATGAAGGTCAGACGCGAGAACTGTTTTTGGGCCTGTTACTTTCATCTTAAAATTCAAAAATGTTCGCGGATCAAGTTCGTTTTTTGCTTCTTCTGGTAAGACATATGATTTGAGATCTGTTACGAGAGGAATTAATCCTAATCGTAAGGCGAGCATTTCATCAGAGAGTGCAGAGGTGTTGTCAATACAATTGATGTCTTCAATAGCTAATGTTGGTACTTCTTCAAGAATCATTCTTCGTAGTGTATTTACAAGAACGTGATCTGTTCCTTTAATGGTGAAAGAAATTTTTTCTTTTTTTTGATCACTGATTTTTACGTCCATTTAAACCCTTCGTCCTCTACGAAAATGTTTTTTTCTACATCCGTCTGTTGGCGTTGCTGTTCTGTCTTCGATGTTTCCAATACGCAATCCCATTCGTGATAATGCACGGATTGCTGCTTGCGCACCAGGACCAGGATTATTTGGTCCATTATGTCCGCCAGGAGCGCGGATACGGACGTGAAGAGCATTAATGCCTTTTTCCATTGCCTGTTCTGCTGCTATTTTTGCTGCGTTTGTTGCTGCGGTTGGCGATGACTCTAGTCTATCTGATTTTACGACCATACCACCTGATGATTTTCCTAGCGTTTGAGAACCGGTAATGTCTGTAATGTGGATAATTGTATTATTGTAACTTGCATAAATATGTGCAATACCCCATCGTGTTTCTGGTTGTTTATTTTGTGTCATCTACTTTTTCACTCGTTTCTTCTTTTTTTATTTCTGTTTTTATTTCAGGAACTTCTTCTTTTTTTATTGCCCGTTCTGGATGTTCTTCATTCTTGAAGGGGGATGTTGACGAGAATTGGATGAATGGTTCATCTTCTGCTGTTACGATATAGGATGGAATATTTACTGCTATACCTTTTACTGTTACATGCCGGTGTGTAATCATTTGACGTGCCTGTGCAGGTGTTCGCGCTAATCCTTTTTTATATACTTGTGTCTGTAATCTTCTTTCGAATACCGTTGTTATTGGAATATCGAGAACGTCCTCAATTTTTGAGTCTTTAGGCAATAGTTTTAGTTTTACTAAGCGATCAAGAATGTCTTTTTCTTCTTTTTTTGCCTGAGGTCTTGTCGATGCAATTAATTGTTTTGCTTTGGATTTAAATCTTTTAACGACAGATGCAGATTTCCATATCTCTTTTTTATTTTTTAGTGCATACTCCTTGACTAATTTTGCTTCTTCTTCTAATCTTACTGCTTGCCAGGGATGTGCTGGTCTATTATATTTCTTTTTTGGTTTTCTTGGATCTCCCATTGTTTATCCTGATTTTCCTTTCGTTTTTTTCTTTGAAACGCCCACTGCTTTTCCTTTTCTGAAATTTGATCGTGTTTTCTGACCTCTGACTGGTAAACCTTGAGCATGTCTAATTCCTTTATATGATTTTATCTTTTTGAAGCGTTTGATATCAAACTCTTGGGATAATTTTAAGTCTGAGGTAATAACATGATGGTCTTTTCCTGTTTCTGGATCCCTTCTTCTATTTAAAAGATAAGGAGGAATTTTGTAACTTAATGGATTTTTTATGACATCTTCTATTTTTTTTACTTCTTCGTTTGATAATGTCCCTACTTTTCTATGTTTCTCTAACTGAAGGATGTTACAAATAGATGTGGATAAGGAATGACCGACGCCGTAAATATGCGTTAATGCCATATGTAATTGCCTTTCTCCAGGTATATCTGCGTTGATTATACGTACTATTTGTCTTAATTCTGACATGTGAAAAGACGCGTCTTTTTCCTTTTTAAAGCTGTTGATTACACGTTTTTCTTGTAACGAATTGATATTGTAACTACTTTTAAATAAGAAATATAGAAAGATTTAAATAGGGAATATAACGTTTGTTACTTATGGCAATAGAACCAAGTGAAACTCTAAGGAATGTACAGGAAGCGGAAAGAATTCTTTTTGATACGTATCTTTCTGTCATTAAAGAGACCTATGACGTTGCCGATGTACAGAAAAAATCAATGATAAGAGATGGTTTAGAGCGATTGGTTTATGATTTAGAAAAACCCCTAGTTATAGATAATTTGATCTTTGACAAAAAAAAGGCACGAGAAATTCGATCACGCTTACACCTCACAGGCGTGCAGCTTGCAGAAAAACTCGGGGTGCGCGCTGATAATATATCCCACTATGAACACACTGGTATAGCTAGACATCCTTTAAAACAAGAAAAACCGCAATATAAATATCTTCTCTGGCTTAAAGAACAAGGATATAATCCTTTTAATTTAGAATAACTTATAACGTCCGTCGCCTTTAATATCTGCTACAATCTTTTTAACGATTGCATTCCTTGGATCTGGCAATAGTTTTACTCTCTTTTTGATATCGTCGAATGACTCAAATTCTTTTTCCTGTCTTTTTTCGATGATTTCCCACATATGTTTTTTTCCAACTCCTGGCAATAATTCGAGCTGATGACGTCGTGTGTTTATGGGGCCAGCTTTATTAAAAAAATCAACAAATTTTTTTTCATTTTTTGTTACAATATCACGAACAACAAATTCCAGTTCATTTTCTGCTGTCGCTGTCAATCGTTCAATTGGTATGACGCCGAGAACGTGGTGTATTTTTTCTCTTTTTCCTTCTCCTACGTACACTTCTTCGTATGGCTGAAGAAATATGCCTTTTTTTGGTACTAACTCGAGAAGAACGAAATGAGAAATACCGAGAGCTTGTACTATAGGATTCTTTTTATGTATTGGGGTTGTATCGAATGGATAGCCATTCGGAAGGAAATCCAATACTACTGCGTTTTCCTCTCTCGTATTTTGATTCATGAATTATTTTAAACATTCTAATACTTTGTTGAGTTCTTCCTGTTTCAATGTTATTGGTTCTGACGTAAACAGCGTTTTGAGACTGTCTATGTCTTTCGGCATAATGTCAATAATTTTTACAATATGTTTTGATTTTAAACGGGGAATCTCTGCTTTATTTATTTTTTCTCGTATTTCTTTTACTTCTTTTTCTGTTTTTTTTGTGATTTTTGCTATGTACTCTACTGTTTTTATTCCTCTTTCATTTACGTCTTTATCTCGCTTTTTAATTTTCTCGAGTATACTCGCAGTTTCACTTAGTGTGATTGGCTCTTCATTTACTATTTCTATTTCTGACATCTTCTTAAATGAATCGGATGAATAATCACCATTTTTGGTTTATTTCCTTCTTTGATTGCTATCTCATAGCATTCTCCACGTTTTTTCTTGATTGTACCGACCTTGGCATGAAATCTTCTAAAGTAGAATCCTTTTTGTACTGCTGGTTCAGCGTCTAATTGTACTAAATCTCCTGGTTGGAATATCTGTAAATATTTTCTAATACTGATTTTTCCTCTCTCTGATTTGCGCTTTCTAAAAAGAACTCGTGTCTTTCTCCGTGATCCGCCTGTTCTCTTTGCCATAAGGAAAGGAGAGTAGAATTTATTTATAAACCTATTGTTTTAGAATGATACTTAACGCCTTGTCGAGTGCAAAAAACAGGTTTTTATCTGATGCTTCTGATGTATATTCTTTATCTGCTTTTACGCGTACTGCTATCTTGTTTGTGCTTTTATCTTCTAATGTAATCATTATTTCTTTAAATTCTTTAAATGACTCAGAAATCTTTTTCGTGTAATTCCCTACGACTTTTTTGATGACAATGAGTAGTGCAGGTTCGATGCCTTCGAAGTTACTTAATTTGATGCTACCGCCGAGTTCTATCATCTTCCTTCTCGATTGTTTTTCCCGGGAGGATATATATACCTTTCGGTGAGCCAATGGGAACGTTTATATAGTTTTTAACTGAAATTATTGATGAAGAGGCGATGGTGTGAAGAGAACTATTCTTTTTAGTGGTTTTATGTTGTTTTTTCTTAGTTCTTTTGCTCTTGCTGATGCTGACTTTAGCACCCAATGCGACCCTGATCAGATCGTCTATCGCGTTTCTGGATTGATGAATGCTCATGTGGCTTTGTGGAATGATACGAGCGATGGGTATGTTGATGTGTGTTTTCCTGGAGATTCTGGACATGAATGTCTTGATTTTGATTTGGATGGTGAAGTTGATAATGTTGTTTTTCGTTTAGGTGTTGATCGAATAAGGAATGCACATATAGAACAAAACGATAAGAATACGAGTGGGTATGCTGATGTTTGTTTTGGCGGTGTTGAATGTGCGTATCGTGCTTCGTGTGTTGATGAGGAGGAATGTTTTGGTTCTCTGAATCGTGATACGAATGCTCACGTGGGAGATTGCGATGCGTATTCTACGAAAATTTGCTGTTTCCCCGGCTGCCGGGTTGATGAAGAGAATATTTTTTGGAGTAAGGATCGTGTTCATCGTATTTCCCGTGTGAATGAGAATGATGTTGTGTTCATGGTTGTTGAAGGAACATCTGGCTGTATTAGCGTTTCTTCTGTTAATATTACTATTCGACAGCAGCTTTCTTTAGGACGTTCTGTGTATACGACTCTTGCTTCTTTTGGACAACATGATGAAATTGCTGCTGCGTGGCAAGCGAAACGATATTGTGCGCAGCAGATCAGTAATTGCCTTGTTGATCCGAGTTTTGTTTTTGATGTTACGCTTTTTGGAAAAACTTACCGTTCCAATAGTCTTACTGTTCTTCCGCGAGGTGCTTCATTAGGAGCGTGTGGTGATGGACGTATTACGGAAAATGAAATTTGTGATATTGGTGCACGAGCTGATGCTTCTGATGATGTGTTTGTTCGCGATCTTCGTTGCAATAACCAACTAGGATGGAATGGCAGCTTAACGTGTAATGATTGTACGAAAATTGATACTTCTTCCTGTTCTGGCGCTCATGGGAGTTGTGGCAATGGTGTTGTGAATCCTGGTGAAAGTTGTGATGGTAGTGCTTTCTTTGGCGATTTAAACTCTTGTCAAGCTTTACGTGGTAGTTTGACGGGTGATTTACGATGTAGAGATTGTCAGTATAATTCTCAGGAATGTGCTCTTCCTGAAAGTAGCGGAAGAAGCTGTAATTCTTGTTCACAATGTGATAATTTGTTTTCTGGTGGTTGCGTTCAGAATGTCTGCGTCAATGCTTGTCCTGGATCTGGTAGTTGTTTCTATGATCCGGGGGTTGGAGAAGACTGTAAGTCGTGTCACCTTGTTCAACGCTGTTCTGATTATACAAATCAACTTGATTGCGAACTTGATCGCTGTGTTCTCCTTCCTGAACATCCCTGTATTTGGGAAAACGATGTGTGTAAAGAAAATTTAGCATGCCAATGGGACTGTAATGGTGTTTATAGTTCTTGCGTGAATGGTGTAAAAACGAAAGTTGGTACGTGTGCTCTCCTTGCTGGTGATTGTTCTCGAATATCAGAAAATCCAGCATTAAATTATCCTAATGAAGTAGAGTGCTTAGAAGTTGAAGAAGAATTTCCTGTTTTTACCTTAGTGAATATTTTTATGAGTATTTTTTTACTGATAAACTATTATAGTATACGAAGAAGGTTACGTTTATGAGAGATGCAAATATGGTTAGACGAGAAATGCAAGTGATACAATTTGTCGTTCTTTTTCTCGTTATGTTTCTTTCTTATTTTTCTGGATCTTATGATATTTCCTTTCTTACTGGATATGTTGTCAATTTTGAGCAGGCGTGTGGTGCAGATAATACGGTGTTTAAGGTGTATAACTCTAGTAGTCCTGGCTTAAATTCTCATGTTTCTTTGTGGAGCGATACTGTATATAGTATTAAAGCATGTTCTAGCGAGATTGTTAATCATAATGCATGCGGCATTAATCCTGATAATAATTCTCAACAGGTTGTTTTTTGGCTTCTTGATATTAGTAATTCTCCTGTTTCACAGAATAATCAGCAAAATGTTGGTCCTGGAACGTGGTATGATGTTCCTGTTTGTTATAATGATAAGTATTGTGTGTACGGAACGATGAGCGATTGTTCTGATGTTGGCATTTTAGGATCGTATGAATGCATAGGTTCTTTGTCTGCATCATATAATGCACATCTTGGTTATTGTAATGAATTTTCTATTAAAGTTTGTTGTGGTAATTCTAATCCTGCTCTTTGTGGGGATGGTTTTGTTAACAGTCCAGCTGAACAATGTGATTTTGGTGATATTATTCCTGGCG
>CAYIBE010000036.1:0-6245 GCA_964361555.1 Candidatus Woesearchaeota archaeon
GAAATATAAAAAACAACCAAAAGAAAGTTTTGAAAATAGATACGAAGTTTTTACATCTGATTTTACTTATAACTCTACTGCAATTGAGGGAAATACGCTCACGTTACAAGAAACTGCACAATTACTTTTTGAGAGCATAACTCCAAGAAGGTCAATAAGGGAAATAAATGAAGTTTTAAATCATAAAAAAGCCTTTGATTTTATCTTACATCATAAAGGAGACATAACAAAAGAATTTATCTGTAATATACATAAAATTGTTGTTAAAGATACTTTAAAAGAAGAATTAAACACTCAAATTGGGCGTTTTAGAAATTTACAAGTCTATATAAGAGGAATAGATTGGCTTCCTCCAAAACCAGAAGATGTCCCAAAAGAAATAAAATCACTTTTATTGTGGTATTCAAAGAACAAAAAAAAATTACACCCACTAATAGCTTCAGCGTATTTTCATGCAGGTTTTGAGATAATACATCCATTTGTTGACGGTAACGGCAGAGTAGGAAGACTATTAATGAATTTTATCTTACATAAAAATAATTTTCCCATGGTAAATATCCCTAATTCTATTAAACATAAATACTATGAAGCACTAGAAGCAGCACAAATGAACGGAAATTTAAAACCATTAGTTAATCTATTATATGATATCTTAAAAAATACGAAGGTCTTATTTTAACAATATCACTGAATTCCAAGTTTAATAATATTCATCGCGAAAAGAATTAATAATATTCCTAAACAGATCATAATCAATCCAGTAAACAATCGCATCCACTTTCTATTTTTGTCTTTCCAATTTTGCAACTTCTTCGTACTCAATCCAAAATAAACTAATCCCAAAATAACAATAAGGGGGAGAACAAAGATGAAGTTGTAGAGTAAAAGATAAGCAACAACAGTAGAATCAAAGCCAATCTTCGATAATAATGCAGTAATCGCAAGGTAAGGACCACCAGTACAGGGAAGTTCAACAGCCGCAACAAAAATACCAAGAACAATAGCGCCAGGCACAGTGATCTTTTTTATTTTTTCTTTTATTTGTTTACTTCTTTTGTAGGGAATAGCAAGAGAAAAACCCTTACCATACCACCAGAAATCTTTAACCTCAATTAATCCTAAAATAATAACAATAGCACCAACAATAATACCAAGAGGCTCTGCCAAACGAAATCGCTGAATAAAAAGGAGGAGTCCAATGCCAGCAAAAAAATAAGTGATATAGACAGCAAGAATATAAATTAATCCAGTAAGAAGCATCTTATGTCTATTCTTCGAAAGAACAAGAAGCGTGCTAATCAGCAAGATCAATACGCCAATCGCACAAGGATTAATAGAATCAACTAAAGCAGTCGTAATCACAACAGGTAATGCTGGCAGTGAGATTCTTTGATCCTCAATAACATTTCCCGTTACTGATGAAAGATCTTCACCAAGAAAAAAAGAGTTTCCTAGTAAATAAACAGCAAACAAGATAAAAAAAATAAAAAGTACAGAGAGTATTTTATGCTTCACTATAGGAACATCCTGCTTTCTCAGCAAGAGTCGTTAATTCTTGCACACCAACAATCCGAGAACCATCGGGAAACTCCCAATCAGGATATTTATTCACCTCTTTTTCTAAACAGAGCTCTGTCTGCCCGATAACGCCTCTGCACGCAACAGGCAATTCATCTTCGTCAACATCACAACGCGGATCACATTCAATATAAACACCACGGGTTTTCAATATATCATAAGAATCGCCAAACATTTTCTGTTGTTTTGCGCAGTTAGGGCACCAAAATGCCCCATACTCTTTTATACCATTATCAGCTAAACATGTTGCTAGCGAGTCTATGGCAGGATTATTTTGAGAACCACAGCCACTTATAAAAAAAAGACCAAGAATCAAAAAACAAATAAATTTAGTTTCCATAACAAACACCTCTTAACTTATACGTTAATACGATCATAATAAGGATGAGAATATCTAAAACAACACAAAGAATACAAATAGAAAGAATATAAAAAAGTTCAGTATACACTAGATAAAGAGCAAAAACTAAACTGATAATCATTAAATAAAAAAGGATGTTTGATAATAATTTTTTTTCTACAATTTTGTTTCCAATAGAAAATGAAGCATTTGTCTTAATAAGGTGTAAAATAACTAAGACAAGAATAAATGTGAATATACCCATTAACGAAACAGGGATACCAGATCCAGGTGGAAATTCTGAATAAATGCTTTTATTCACAATATCGCAACTTAACCCTTGACTAAAATCACAAAAACTTTCAGTATCAGAATAGTGAAGAACAAGGAGATAGGAAGATATAACAATAAATAAAACAGAAATAATTCGCATCCACTTAATAAGTTTGTTCGCAGATGATTTTTTAACCATAAAGCTCATACCCGACAATTCTTTATAAAGATTATGCCCCCCCAATCAGATTCCAAACAACAAAACCCATCATAAAAAGAGAACTTAACAATCCAAAGAGAGCGACAAGACTAAATTTTCCAATGTTCACAGGGCAAGTAAATGTTCTCACTGTTTTTTTACATTTGTATCGAAGAATAATAAGACTAAGATTTACGCTTGCAAACGTAATAAAAAGAAATAAATTAGTTAAATTACCGACAATTTCAATATCACCAATAAATACAAAGATGATGGTAAGAATCATTAAAAGCAAGATAGCCAACCAAGGAGTTTGTGTTTTTCGATGAACCAAAGAAAATGATTTTGGCAAAGAATGTTCCAAAGCCATACCATACATTAAGCGTGATGTAGAGACTAAAGTAATAAGAACAGTATTGGACGTTGAAAAAAGAGCGAT
The DNA here is from genome assembly GCA_964361555.1 of Candidatus Woesearchaeota archaeon. Classification (GTDB taxonomy): domain Archaea; phylum Nanobdellota; class Nanobdellia; order SCGC-AAA011-G17; family JACPIM01; genus CAYIBE01. Next base: position 2,830 of record CAYIBE010000036.1, read on the forward strand.
AATACCAAGAAGCAAAAAAGCTTTATTCCCAAGAACAGCAGCAGCAACAGAAGCTAAGGGAGCAGAAGATGCGTGTAGCTGTTCCCAGCCAAGGATACTCACAGCAGAAACAGCGACAAGAACGTAGAGTATAGAAGTAATAATCACAGAATACATAAGTGCATGCGGTATCACCTTATGCGGATTTTTTGTTTCTTCTCCTAATTTAACAATGCTCTCAAAACCCATATATGCAAAAAACACAAGAGCCGCAGAACTCATAACACCAGAAAACCCACGTGGCATCTCAAAGTAATCAACACGTCCAAAATATTTTAGTCCAAGAATAATAATAAGAATAAGCCCAATAAACTCAATAATCGTTGAAATAGTATTAAACCAACTCGTTTCTTTAATGCCTACAAAATTAATAACCGTCATAGCCAAAATAAGAAGAATCGCAGCAAAAATTAAAGGCAACGGAACAAATTGAGTAAGATAACCAGCAAAGCCAAGGGCAACTGCAGCAGCACTAATAAATCCAGAAATAATCATGCTCATTCCAATAACAAAAGCAAATTTTTTGTTAATAGCTGTCTTAAGATAATCATACTCACCAGCATCGCCACGAAACATAGAACTCAACTCAGCATAACTTAATCCTGTAAATAATGCAACCAGCGCAGACAAAAGAAATGCTAACCATGTTGCATTACCAGAACTTCCAGCAGCAACACCAATCAACGCATAAATACCTGCACCAAGAATAATGCCGACTCCCGCAATGGTAACTTGAAAAATACCTAATTCTCTACTCAAGCGAGTATTCTTTTTTTTATCAGCCATAATCAACTCATTCAAAAAACGGATATTTTTTTACAAAAGAAAGTTTTGACCAGTAACGACCAAGTCCATAGAACGACCCTGCTTTTGTCGTACTGAGAATAAGGAGCATGATCAAGTAGATAATATGTTCATCAATAAGAGGATTATGTGTCGGAGGAAGAACAGCTAACCACATGAGGAAGAAAAGCAAAGATCCAGAATAACAGGCAAGTCTCATTGCAACACCAAAAAGTAAAGCAAGACCAATAAGGAAAAGGCCAATCATAAATAACCAATCGACCAAAAGAGATCCTCCAAGAGTATTGAAAAAAGAAACAAAAGGTCCTTTAGCAGCATTCAATAAAAATCCCGTTGTTGGACTCGTACCCAGAAGCCATGATTTATCAGGAGTTGTGCTAAATCCAAGTCCAAGAAGTTTGTCAAAAAAAGCCCATAAAAACAACCACGCAAAAGATACCCTCAATAAAAACCAAAGATAACGATCACCTCTCTGTTTCATAAAACAAAAAAAGAAAGATTACTTTATAAATCTTCTCTGAAAACTTGACGATAGTTAATTTTATCTTATATTTTTACCAATAGCATCATGAATATTAGTAAAACCATCTCGCTCAAGAAGACTCACAAGACCCTTATTAATTTCCTTGATCAATCCAGGTCCTTGATAAATCATTCCCGTAATAAGCTGAACAATACTTGCGCCATTCTTTATTTTTTCATAAGCGTCGTCTGCACTAAAAATACCACCGCAACCAATCAGAACAAAACGTTTTTTATATTTTTTATAGACAAATGCAAGAAGATCATTACTTTTTTTTTCAGTAGGTTTACCACTAAAGTTTCCTTTTCCAGCATGTTGAATCTCATCTATATCAAAAACAGGATTTTTTCGATTTTTAGTTAAATTTCCAAAAATAAGTCCATCAACACAATGTCGTGCAGCAACATCACAAAGATGCCACGTTTCTTGAAAAGAAAAATCAACGGGCATTTTCAAAAATAACGGTTTTTTCAGTTTCAACAGATCAACCTGTTTCAACAAGCGCTCAAGTTTTTGTGGTGTGGTAAATGGTTCACCTCCAAAAGCATTAGGGCAGCTGATATTTAGCTCATAATAATCACCAATACCAGATCTTTGCAAAAACATTAACGTTTGTATATAATCATGAATGCCTTCTTTTTCTGTACACGTTTCTTTACAATTTGTTTTCGCAACACTAATTCCAAGAGGAATAACAAAAGAAGAACCAGCAAGCGAAGCAATAATTGTTTTTACTCCTTTATTTTTTAGTCCCTTATTGACAAGCAGCGATTGTGACTTCGGCAATCGTTCTAGTCGTGGAGGTGCATTTCCTTCGTAAGCTTGATACGTTACAGAACCAATGGTTTCTGCACCAAATCCAACGCAAGGAATAATTCGTGTTAATTGTCCCCCATAGTCAAAACCAGCAGCAAGGCCAACAGGATTGTTAAAGCGAATGCCACATATGCTAGTTTCTAATCGATAATCAGAATAAGAATAGAAAAAACGAATAAACATGCGTGTTATCCAATAACTTCCTAAGAAATGACCTACTCTTGTTGCAAGATCGTGTGTTTTTTCAGGGTCGATTCTAAAAAGAATCGGTTTGAGTACAGAACGATAGATCAACATACATAAAATTAACATTGTTACCTATTTAAAAATAGCGAAAAAACAACAAACGAAAGAACCTTTAAAAGGAGCGAAATATCGAATAAAGAGAAAAGAATGAAAAAAAGCGTTCATCTTCATCAACTAAGAAAAAATCTAGATGCAATAAATAAAGAGCTTGTTCTTCTAATTGCAAAACGAATAAGAGTTTCACGAACAATCTACACACTAAAAAAAGAACTTCATCTACCTATACACGATCAATCAAGGGAAATAGAAGTTCTTCACAAGACAAAACAATATGCAAAAAGATACAAGGTAAATCAGAAACTTACAGAAAAAATAATGAAAGATCTCATAAAAGAAGGCAAGAAACAGTAAGCAGAACCTTCTTAAAATGATGTTTTCAGAGAAATAACATGATCAAACAAGAAATTATGGCCCCCGCAGGAGATTGGGAATCATTGCGTGCCGCAGTACAAGCTGGTGCAGATGCAGTCTATCTTGGATTATCAGGAGTATCCATGAGAAACAAAACAGAAAATTTTACTCATGAGGAATTAAAAGACGTGATAGAATACTGTCACAAAAAAAATGTCAAAGTCTACGTAACCTTAAACGCAATTGTCTACGAATGGGACCTTGAAAAAAACAAAAAAGATCTTGATTATTTTAAAAAAATAGGCGTTGATGCAGTCATTTGCTGGGATCTTTCTGTTATTCGGGAGGCAAAGTCTATAAATCTACCAGTACATCTCTCGACTCAAGCAAGCATCAGCAATAGCGAAGGTGTTAACTTTTTCAAACAGCTCGGCATTTCTCGTGTCGTAGTAGCACGCGAATGTAGTCTTGATCAAATAAAAGAAATTATCAAAAAAACAAATATAGAAGTAGAATGTTTTATCCATGGCGCAATGTGCATGGCAATTTCAGGAAGATGTTTTATTAGTCAGTTTAC
>CAYIBE010000037.1:0-6119 GCA_964361555.1 Candidatus Woesearchaeota archaeon
TATCCCGTAATTCTTGAGAGTTCGTCGAAACGCGTATCATCTTCCGTTCAACACTAACATTTCCATCCCCATCAAAATATCCTCTTAATAATCCAGAAACAAAATCGATATGCGCACTAAAACTAAACTCGGGAACGTTTTTTACTGCAGATCCAGTTCCACAGAGAGCACATATAAAACGAGCAAATAAAGAAGAATTTATCTTAAAATCTCGCGATAACGAGAAACCTCGTTGATGATAATCCTCACGATAGTCTAACCCTAATATCTTAACAAAGAGCTTAGCATTATTGATAAAAGAATCATCCATATTAGAAATTGATACTTGACCATGAGTTGCGTTTCCTTCGGCCAGATAAGCTCCAACAAACCAACCAAATAATCTATCAAGCTTTAATGTTTTGGGAATAGGTTTTGCTAATGTCTTTTCTCGTAATATCAAACCATGTGCTTCTCTAATTTTAAAACGCGTATTTTCTGGAATAGGAATATAATCTAATAAGTCAATCTCATCAATACAATGTTCTGGCAAATAATTCATAACGGGGATTCTATCTCCAATAACCAAATCGCACCCCATAATAGGTTGTATAGTATTATCTTTCCGTATCACAAAGGAATGATTATCAGTGGCAGTAATGTGCCTGCCAGACTTTGTACATAGTCGTAATAATCGCTTGTTTGGTTTATGTCTGCTACATTCTATAACTCGTTTCCATTCAATCTTTTCTTCTTGATTCAAACTAGGAACATAAATATCAAATTCATTTAAAGGCATTATTTCTGTATCACCAAATTTCACAGTTCCCTTTATACCCATTAAAGAATCAACAAACGTTCCTATTTTAATGATCTTTATTTTATCGTTAATTTTAATGATTATTTTTTCATCTTTAGCAATACTCATCTGCGTTGCTGGTTCACCAAAACTTTCAGCAGTAATAATACCAATAGACTCACCAGAATGAATCTTACTTCGTTCATGTGTCTGTTCTAATTCTCGAAAGATAGTTTCTGCATCTTTTTTCGAAACAGTTCGTGTAGAGAACTCTTTCTTTAAATTCTCCAAAAGAACTCCTGGAATTTTCTCTTCATATTGTTTAAATAATTCATCACTCATTTTCTTCTCCAAAAAAATTCCTGTAAATGCCCAAACCACCAGAAAAAATAACTTCATATTTCATACAAAGAAGTACTCGCGAGGTATACTTCTCAACTAGTTGAAGATGATTCATTCTATGAGCAACACGTAAACAATCTCCAGCAAGTCCTAATTGATCATAAATCTTTAATGCTGAGTCATAGTGTAAAAATTTAGCATCACAATCATCTAAACTTAACTCACCTTTTCGTTCTCTAAGTCGCGCACGAAGATAATCATCGCTTAATTTAGGATCTGATACCCAGAATTTACCGACTCCTAACTCAATCAAAAGTTTTTCAGTTCTATTTCTATCTTCAATTTTAACTGTCATTAAGTCTGAAAAAGTCATTTTTCACCAGTCACTCGTTTAATAATTTTAACAACATCAATAGTTCCAGATTCACTCTTACTAACATCAATGCCATCTTCACCATATACAAACTGAATAATGCCTTTATTAGCATCGCGTACTGTACCATCATATTCGATTTTTAAATCTTGCAGCGCATTTGCTAATCGTCGATAGAGGTATCCTGATTTAGGAGTACGCAAAGCAGTATCCATTAAAGCGTCCCGTCCTGTCATAGCATGAAAAAAGAACTCATGAGGTTGTAATCCGGATTTAAACCCCTTTCGAATAAATCCTCGAGCTTTTGCACTCAAATCCCCTCTTTTAAATACGCTCAGCGTTCTTCCACTATATCCTCGTTTAATACGTTGCCCTGAAAGAGCTTGTTGACCAACACAAGCAGACATCTGTACAAGGTTAAGGATATTTCCTTTAGCTTTTGATTTTGCCATAATAATAGTAGGATTCAATTCTTTCGCATGTTCAGCAACAAGTTCTCCAATCTTATTTCTCACTTTATTTAGTAATTCGGTAATGCGTATTTCTAACGTTTCTCGTAACGTTTTACCAGGAAGTATTTCCAGTTTTTTATGTTCATAATCTTGAATCAAAGCATCAACTTTCTTTTCTGCATCTTTTAAGAAAACATCAATCTTCTCTTGCACATCTAAATGAAGATCAGTATCAACAACAGAAGTAGAAAATCCCGTTTTTAAAAGAACAGCTATACCCAAACGGAAAACTTTTCCAATAAAATCAAGAGTAACTTCTTGACCATAGGTACTATAGACTTCTCGAATAAGCGCACCGCTTTCATCACCAATAGTATTACTATCAATAACACCTTCAACAAGTTTCCCATTTTGTACAAATACACGTTGTTTATCGTTAGAAATACCAATAAAATTAAAATGGTCAGGGAGCACCATGGAGAAAACTTCTCGTCCAGAAAACTTTTCCTTAGAAGATAAACGTGAAAAGTCATCAACACCAATAGAAATAAGCAGGTCTACCGCTTCATCTCGAGAAAGGTCCATATATTTAGTAAGAAGATAATTCCCTGAAACAGAATCTTCAATACAACCAATAATATTTTTTCCATGTTTTGGAGAAATAATCTGTGTCTGTACTTGCATAAGAACATCAGCTTCAGCACGCGCTTCTTCTGTTTGAGGTACATGGAGGTTCATCTCATCACCGTCAAAATCTGCGTTATAAGGAACACAAACGCTCGGGTTTAATCGAAAACTTTTTCCAGGAAGAACTTTAACACGATGACACATAATGCTCATACGGTGAAGACTTGGTTGTCTATTAAACACCGTAACGTCTCCATTGAGAAGGTGACGTTCAACTTTCCATCCAACATCAATTTCTTGTAAAATCTGTTCCACAGTCTCTGCAGTAATCTTCTTCTTTTTTCCATCGGGATCAATAACATAATTTGCACCAGGATAAACGCTTGGTCCATTTTTAATAAGTTGGATAAGCCATTCCTTGTTCCATTCAGTCACACGTTCAGGAACAGTAAGCTCCATAGCTACATACTTAGGAACACCAACCTCATTAAAATGTGCTTCCGGATCAGGACTAATAACCGTACGTGCCGCATAATTGACTCTCTTTCCAGCAAGGTTATGTCGAAAGCGCCCTTCTTTGCTTTTTATTCTCTCACTTAAAGTTTTCAATGGTTGTCCTGATCGATGACGTGCCGGAGGAACTTTTGCAAGATCATTATCAAAATACGTCGTAACATGATATTGGAGTAAATCCCATAAATCCTCGATAATCGTTTCTGGAGCTCCGGCATTAATATTTTCAAAAAGTCGCTGATTAATACGTACAATATCACTTAATTTATGTGTAAGATCATCCTCGCTTCGTTCTCCAGATTCTAAAGTAATGCTTGGTCGAATAGTAACAGGAGGAATTGATAAAACAGTCAGCACGCACCATTCTGGTCGTGCATATTTCGGATTAAAACCAAGAAGAATAAGATCTTCATCAGAAACTTTTTCTAATCGATAACGTACTTCCGTAGGAGTAAGTCTTTTATCACGTTCGTAATAATTAGATGGTTTTTCAATCTTAATTGTATATTTCTTTCCATTACAAGAAGAGCATTTTTTATTGGCTTTTGCTTTATTAAGAATTTCACGTAACTTCTCTCGTCGTGCAACAAACCCCTTTTCTTTTTCAAGTTGGTCTAATTTAGCATGATATCCCTGTTTCTCTGTTTCTTCAAGAAGAAGTTTTCCACAGTCACGACAAGTTGCTCGCAAAACATCAAGAATGGGTTTAGTATATTTAATGTGAATAATTGGCCGCGCAAATTCGATATAACCAAAATGGCCAGTACATTCTTTCAGTTTTCCACCACAGGTTTTACATTTTAGTCCTGGATCAATAACACCAAGATGCGTGTCCATTAATCCACCATCAACAGAATACCCTTCTTTATCATAAAGCTCAGGCGTAATAACTTTTACCGTAGCCATTTTTCTGATTTCTTCAGAACTAAATAATCCAAAAGTAATACTGTGGACTTTTTTGTAAATATGCTCGTTCATGTTAGTACCTGCTCTTTAAGTTTAGTTTGGGATAAATACAGAGAGATTTAAGTTCGTCAAGGAGTAATTTAAACGCATAACTCAATTCAATTGCAGTAACCTCAACATTGCTACCACATCGAGTACAAAACTTTCTGTTGCGATAATCATCAGAAACAGCAAGCAGCCCGCATTGCTCACAAATATGAACAACAGTCTTATCAGAATCAAAACGCTCCTTTAATAATAAACTTGCTCCATGAGCTACAAAACAATCTTTTTCCATCTCACCGACACGCAATCCTCCACCTCTCCCTCGTCCTTCAATAGGTTGTCGTGTGAGTAATTGAATTCTGCCTGATGCTCGTGCATGAAGTTTATTTGCAACCATATGTTTTAATTTAAGATAGTACATATTTCCAATGTAAATTTCAGCTTTGTACATTTCTCCTGTAATTCCATTATACAACGTTTCATTACCATTCTCTCGAAATCCGAGTTGTCGTAGCTCTCGTCGCAAATCAATTTCTTGTTCAGCACCAAAAGTAGTGCCATCAACAAACCGACCGGACAAAGCTCCCACCTTACCTGCAAGTATTTCCAAGAGATGGTTAATAGTCATTCGTGAAGGGACAGAGTGTGGAGAGAAAATAAGATCAGGTTTTATACCTTGAGAAGTAAAAGGCATATCGCTTTCAGGAATAATAGCACCAATAACTCCTTTTTGACCATGACGAGAAGCAAATTTATCACCAATCTCGGGAATACGGTTTACACGCGTTCGCACCTGGACAAGTTTATTTCCCTCTTCATTTTCTGTCACAACGACCATATCAACAACAACACGATCACCATGATCAACAGCAACACTACTATCTCTTCGTGTTGAAGCAACAATAGAAAATTCTTCAATCTCACCTAAAAAACGAGGAGGACTTGTTCTTCCGATGATAATATCTTCGTCAGCAATAGTCGCTTCAGGATAGACAATGCCATCATCTTCCAAATAGCGATAATCTTTTTCAGATTTATATCCTTTAACATCTTTTTCCGGAACACCAATCTCATCTACTAATCCGCCAGAATAACGCAATTCTTCAGCAACATATGGTTTAAAATAAGTAGAGCGCGCAAATCCACGATCAACGCTTCCCTTATTAATCACGATAGCGTCCTGCATGTTATATCCTTGATAAGTCATAAGTGCGATAACAACATTCTGTCCAGAAGGATGATTATTATAAGAAGAGATCGAATGCATAAACGTACCAACCAAAGGCATTTGTGGATAATGAAGAACGCTAACATCGGTATCCATACGTAAAAGATAATTAGTAGCATAAATCCCCAATCCTTGTTTCTGTGTTTTACTTCCTCTATTCAAACGTGAACTTTGACCAAAATTAGCATAAGGAACAAGGCTAGTAACAAAACCAAGAATAATGCTAGGACTAATCTCAAGATGAGTATGTTGCTCAGTAAGTTCATCTTCAGAAAGAGCAACTAAAGCACGTTCTTCTTCAGATGCATCAAGATATTCGATAACTCCTTGTTGGAGAAGATCAGACCAGGTCATTTCATTACGTTCACATCGTGTTAAAATATCCGATGTTAACTTACTTTTTCCAGATTCAACAACAATAACTGGTCGACGCGCTCTCCCACGTGAAGTTTCAATATTAACTTCATCAAGTTTTTTATGGTAAAAGAAATTAAGTTCAGAAGGAAGTTTTCCTCCTCGTCGTTCAGATTGCAATTTTTTAACAAACTCAACTCCAGAATCAACAACACCTACAAACTTCTCATCAATAAAAACATCAGACATGTTGCAACCCCAAACTTTGAAGCGATTTAATTAATTTTTCTTCACTATATTTTCCTTGTGTAATTGCGCATAATAATGCAAAGTTTTTTCTTAATCCGATGCTCGTTCCTTCAGGAGTTTCGATAGGACACAATCGTCCCCAATGCGTGCTATGTAATGCACGTGCATCAAAATTTTCTTGTGTAGCACTAAGTAAACTTACAACTCTCTGAAGATGACTCGAGCTCGCTAAAAAATTAGTTCTGTCCATAT
>CAYIBE010000038.1:0-6099 GCA_964361555.1 Candidatus Woesearchaeota archaeon
GGAAATAATACAATTAACAGAATTACCGAAGTAGGAATTGTAGGCGCAGAGACAATTGCAGTAAATACAGATGCGCAAGATTTATTGTATTGTAATGCAGATACAAAAATACTCATAGGAAAAGAAGTAACGGGTGGTTTAGGAGCCGGATCGATTCCACAAATAGGAGAAGAGTCAGCACGAGAAAGCGAGCATGAAATTAAATCGAAGCTTCAAGGTGCAGACATGGTGTTTATCACCTGCGGAATGGGTGGAGGTACAGGAACTGGATCAGCTCCAGTCATAGCAGAAACAGCAAAAAAAGTCGGAGCGTTGACTGTAGCAATTGTAACCATGCCATTTAGTATGGAAGGAGCACGAAGAATTGAAAATGCAAAGCAAGGATTAGAAAAACTAGAGAATCAGGTAGATACACTGATAGTTATTCCAAATGATAAACTATTAGAGCTCGCGCCAGATTTACCATTACAAACAGCATTTAAAATTGCAGATGAGATATTAACAAACTCCGTGAAGGGAATAGCAGAATTAGTAACAAAAGCAGGCCTCGTAAATCTTGATTTTGCAGACATTCGTACAGTCATGGGAAAAGGTGGAGTTTCATTAATCGGCATAGGAGAATCAGACACAGAAAACAGGGCAATAGAAGCAGTCCAGAAAGCAATTGGAAATCCCCTACTAGATGTGGACATTACAGGAGCAAACGGAGCATTAATTAATGTATCAGGAGGCCCAGACTTCACATTAGAAGAAGCAAGAAAAGTAGTAGAAACAGTCTCAAATAAATTAGCAGCCGATGCACGTATTATATGGGGTGCACAGATCTCAGAAGATTTAACAAATACGCTAAGAGTAATGCTCATCGTAACAGGAGTAAACTCTCCTCAAATTTTTGGTCCAAAGAAAAAACTAGCGCAAAGACAGCAAGAAAAGATAGAATCAGAGTTAGGAATCGAATTTATTAAGTAAGGGATAAGAAACCTTTAAAAACCTCGTTTTAGACCAGAATTTTATGTTAGGCAAAATAAAGCAGTTTATAAAGGAATCAATAAGGGTTTTTAAAATAACGAAAAAACCATCAAAGCAAGAGTTTAGCATTATTGTTAAAGTCTCTTCAATCGGAATAGGAGTGATAGGCCTTGTGGGGTTCATCATTCACATAACAAAAGAATTACTATGATACTCACGATTAGAACAACAGCAAATAGAGAAGAACAAGTTGTCGATTTTATAGCGTCTAATGCTCAAAAGAAAAAATTAAACATATACTCGCTAATCAAGGCGCACGGCTTACGAAGTTACGTATTTATTGAAGCAGATTCACGTCAAGTAGCAGAAGAATCATTTAAAGGTGTTCCATACGCCAAGGGTTTACTTCCAAAAGAAGTTGAATATAAAGAGATAGAACAAATGTTGGAACCAATAAAAACACAAGTCAACATCCAAAAGAATGATATTATCGAAATTATTTCAGGACCATTCATCAGAGAAAAAGCAAAAGTAACAAGAATAAACCAACAAAAAGAAGAAGTAGTTGTAGAATTGTTAGAGGCAGCAGTCCCTATTCCAATTACAATAAAGCTCGATGCAGTAAAAGTCATTAGGAGAGACGAAGAAGAAAATGCCAATTGAAACAGTTGATCTGATGGTTGAAGCGGGGAAAGCAACACCGGGCCAAGCAGTATCACAAAAATTGGGACCAATGGGCATCAAGATAAGTGATGTCATGAATAAAGTCAATGAAAAAACAGCATCATTCAAAGGCATGCAAGTTCCAGTAAAATTAAAAGTTGACACAAAAACAAAAGAAGTTAATATTGAAGTAGGAACACCGCCAACAACACAGCTTATTAAAAAAGAATTGAAACTAGAAAAAGGCTCTGGTCAGCCAGATAAAGAAAAAGTAGCAAACATATCAATAGAACAGTGCATTAAGATAGCAAAAATGAAAATCGAAAATATGCACACAGAAAAATTAAAGCAGGCGGTAAAATCAGTTGTTGGTTCATGCAACTCTCTCGGTGTTCTTATTGAAGGAAAAATTGCTCCAGAAACAGAAAAAGATATTGAAGACGGAAAATACAACAAGGAAATTCTTGAAGAAAGAACAGAAACTCCAGAAGAAAAGAAGAAAATTCTTGCAGAACAATTAATAGAAATGCAAAAAGAGCTCAAAAAGAGAGCAGAAAAATTAAAAGCAACACTTGCAGAAGCAACTCCAAAAGTGGAAGAAAAGAAAGAAGAAGAAAAGAAAGAAGTAAAAGAAGAAAAACCAAAAGAAACAAAAGAAGAGAAGAAAAAGTAAGCAAGATAATTGTCAATACGTTTATAAACCAAATAAAATGGTTTAGTGATGTATGGGGCGTGACCCTCGGGATGGGACTATTGGATCTTATGATTCAAAGCATTTCGCTGTGGGGTAACTTGGTCAGCCTTCCTGCTTTGGGAGCAGGCGATCTCGGAAAATACCTCTCCTAGAGAAGTATTTGAGAAATTCAAATCCGGGCAGCCCCATACCCAATAAAAAACTTTAAAAAGAAAGGTGAATAAATCAAAAAAATGACAAAGAAAGTAGGATCAGCGGGAAGATTTGGAGCAAGATACGGAAAAACCGTAAAGGAAAAAGTTACAATAATAGAAAAAAAACAAAAGAAAAAGCAAAAATGTCCGTATTGTAAAAGTATTTCTGCAAGAAGATTATCAATGGGAATCTTTTTCTGTAAAAAATGTAACGCAAAATTCACGGGTGGAGCATATACAGTACAACGATGACAAGCTACAAATGTTTTAATTGTGAAAAAACAGTGAAACAAGAATACGTAAAAAAGAAAGTGCGTTGCCCATATTGCGGATACAAAATTGTCTACAAGTCAAGGACAGTAGCAACAAAAGTAAAGGCAGTTTAAAATGGAAGAGGAGATCCAGCAAAAAGTAGAACAGTTACAAAACATAGAACAAAATTTACAGCACATCTCATTACAAAGGCAAACAATACACTCTCAATTAACAGAAATAGACACCGCTCTCGATGCACTAAAAACAGAAACAAAAAAAACATTCAAGATCATCGGTGCAGTAATGATCGAATCAACAAAAGAAGAGATCACAAAAGACCTAAAGTCAAAAAGAGAACTATTAGAAGTAAAAGAAAAAAGTTTTGAAAAAAGAGAAAACAAGTTAAAAGAAAGTATAAAAGAAATACAAGAAGAAGTAATAAAAAAAATGGAAAAAAATGGGTGACGACAAATTACCTTTAATTGTGGAAGAATTAGCACAAATTGAAGCAGATAGTGCAATTCCAAAGAACGTGAGGACTCATATAAAAAATGCAATATATGCTTTACAAAAAAAAGAAGAACAAGTCGAAGTAAAGATAGACCGTGCCTTAGCAGAGTTGGGTGACGCGGACGAAGACCCAAACATATCACAATATACAAGAACAAAGATCTGGGGCGTTGTTTCTGCTCTAGAAAGCAAAAATAAATAGAAATGTTTATATAGTGCCAAGGTATACGCAAGGGTTGTGAGGACTTAAAAATGGGTACATTATCTCGCTTAAAAAACAAAATTCTCGGCACGCCGGGAAGCGAGTATTCTGGAGAACTAACAGAGGATTACGTTGAGATAGACACAAGAAGAGACGTAGGAAAAAAGTCAAAAATCGTTGTGAAACCATTCATTCTATCAGATTTTGAAGATGTCAAAGAAACATTAGATGCGTTAAGAGAAGGGTATACAATCGCGCTAATCAACATTAAACCACTCAAAGACCGCGATATCGTCGAACTAAAGCGAGTTGTGAACAAACTCAAAAAAACATGCGACGCAATTGAGGGAGATATCGCAGGATTTGGAGAAGATTGGATTGTAGTAACTCCAAGTTTCGCTCATGTATACAGAACAACAGAAACAGCAGAAGTAAAAGAATAAAGCGTGTTCTTAAACAAAACCTTTTTAAATTTCTTTCAGAATAAAAAAGAAGAATGGAAATATTAGAAAAACAACCATGCCCCGTCTGTAGAAAAAAAACATTAACATTGAACGAAGAAGAAACCGAAGTTCCGTATTTTGGAAAATTATTTTTATTCTCGATGAAGTGTTCAGGTTGCGATTATGAATTATCAGATGTCGAAGCAGAAGAACAAAAAGATCCAGTAAAATACACCATAGAAACAGATTCGGAAAAAGATATGCAAATACGTGTAGTAAAATCAGCTGCAGCAACAATAAGTATACCTCAGTTACGAATGAAGATGGAACCAGGCGCAGATTCTATTGGCTTTGTATCAAACATTGAAGGATTATTAAAAAGGTTCGAAACAGTTATCCAAAATCAAAGAGATCTAGCAGAAGAGCCAGAAATAAAAAAACAGGCAAAAAATCTTCTGAAGAGATTATGGAAAGTGAAAAACGGAGATGAAAAATTAAAGATCATTATTGAAGATCCTTCAGGAAACTCCGCAATTATCTCTGAAAAAGCAAAAGTAGAGAAATCAAAAGGAAAAAAATAATAAATAGAATCGCCTCATTAACGAACAATCGTTTGATCTCTTTCAGGTCCAAGAGAAACGACAGCAACTTGGGCTTCAGTATACTGTTCAAAATCATCTATAGCATCATGTAGTGTCTGAGGTAATTTTTCAAATGTTTTCTCTCCACAAATATTACCATAACCTTCATATGCTCTGTAAACAAGATTAACTGCTCTAAGAAACTCAGCATCTTTGTTAAAATAGTGATGCGTAATTCCTTCTAATCTGTAACCGTAACAAATTTTAAAATTTTTCATACCGGCAACAGCATCTGCTTTCGTCAAAATAATCTGAAGAGGACCATTAATACCAATAGCATATTTTGCAGCAACAGCATCAGTCCATCCAATTCTTCGTGGTCTTCCAGTCGTCGCACCATACTCTCCAGCAGCTAATCGTATACCAATACCTTGTTTCAGAGGATCTAAAGAGTTCATCAGTGTCAGTATACGCGAGTCATGATGATCATATCCCATAGAAGAAGAGTATTTAGTATAAGGAACGCCATAATATTCAAGTTCTCTAGTATGCTTAACTCCTTCCTCTCCACAATAAGATTCAGAAGTAGCACCGCCTAACTCCGTAGGAAAAGGACCACCACCAACACGGGTCATAAAAGGAAATTTAACGATACCAAAAACAAAATCAATTGCACGGGCAGATATACCAGCACCAGATGCAGTTCCATTAACTGAACAGTCAGATGAAGTAACATAAGGATACGTTCCATGTTCGATACTCAATAATAAACCTTGAGCACCTTCTAAAAGAATATGCTTGCCTTGTTTAACAAAATGGTGCATTTCAGTAACCGTATCTCGAATAAAAGGTCGAATCTTTTCAATGTAATCACCAAATTCAGAAAGAATTCCATCAACAGAAAGTTGAAGATCTAGAGGGTAGTGGTTCTTCATTCTTTCCACTTTTTGAACAAGTCGATCTCGAGAAAGTAAATCGCCTATGAGAATACCATAACGAGCAATTTTATCCGCGTAACACGGCCCTATGCCTCGTCCAGTAGTACCAACACCATAATTTTTTTGTGAAGCATTTTTGCTCTTGTCATCTTCAACGTGATGTCGCATAATAATATGTGCATCCTTACTAATCATAAGATGTTCATAGGGAAGTCCAACTTCGTCTAACGCTTCAAGTTCATGACAAAGAACGCCCAAATCAATAACCATTCCGTTTCCTAAAATGTTTACCTTACCTTCTCGATCATGAAGAATTCCAGCAGGTAGTAAATGAAACACTTTTTGTGTGCCATTAACAACAACAGTATGCCCAGCATTATTTCCGCCAGTACCCCGCGCAATAACATCGGCCCATTGTGAAGCAAAATAATCAGAGAATTTTCCTTTGCCTGTGTCTCCATACTGATTACATACGAGAGCAATGATGCGTGCTCCATGCAACAAGGTTTCAAGAGGAATAAGTAACACCCCATTTATTAGCCATGTTGTCTCACATCATGAACGTCACTTACAATAACACTTGTATGAGGAGAATTAAGTTCGATAATTGCTTCTCTTCTAAACTGATCAAGATTCATACAGCCAGCATT
>CAYIBE010000039.1:0-6034 GCA_964361555.1 Candidatus Woesearchaeota archaeon
TTGACCCCTCGGATTATCTGAATTACAACTCTAAATTTAATAATGACCCTGTTTTCGCTACTCCAGAATTTACCAGTGAAGAACGAAAAAAGGCCTTGCACATGGGACAAAATTTAGTCATGTCAAAATTCTTAAGAAAAGAATTTGGTTCCTTATTTGGGGAATTTGCTTACCGTGTTTGGAAAGTGCCTTTTTTACGCTCTTTAACACAGGATGTTGGTATGCTTACCTGGAAAACACTCAGAAAATTGCGCCGTAACCCTTTGCAGGACAGCTGGTCAACACACTGATTACTTTCTTATTTTTAACGAAACCTTTAAAAGTTTCCCCATCTGAGGTACCTTTATGCGCATCATCTTCATCACTCCACCCTATACTATTAGCGAACGCTATCACACCAAAGCGAAAATCAATAAAGGCTATCTTCCGCCTCTTGGTTTAGCTTCTATCGCAACAGTACTGAAGGAAGCAGGCCATCATATAAAAATTCTTGATCTTCAAGTTCTTAATTACTCATTAGAACATATTCGCCAGGAACTTGCTTCTTTTTCACCGGACCTTATCGCACTTTCAGCTGTCACTCCTACAATTGACAAAGCATATCTCCTTGCAAACTTTATCCGCCAACATTTTGATGTACCCCTCATATTCGGCGGAGTTCATCCTACCATGTACCCGGAACAAACCCTTCTAGAATGCGCTGCTGTTGATGCAGTTGTTTTTGGCGAAGCAGAATATACTTTCCTTGAACTTGTCTCTCTGCTTGAAAAGGGAGGTGACGTTCATCATCTGAAAGATGTGCAGGGAGTTTGTTACCGAGGCAAAGATGGCAAACCAACTAAAAATCTTCCACGTCCCCGCATTATGAATCTTAATGAGCTTCCCATTGCTTCACGTGAATTTTTTGACATGGACAAATATATCCCCTTACCCAACCAATACAAAGTTCTTCCTGTCACTAATATGATGGTTGGCAGGGGGTGCCCCTACGGGCAATGCACATTTTGCTTTGAAGCCGGCGATTTCAAACCTCTTTATCGACGCGTGACTGTTGATCGGGCTATTGAAGAGATTCAAATGCTTATTCAAAAATACGGCATTCGCGAAATTTCTTTTTGGGATGATGTTTTCTTGATTGGCACACAATGGACTACTGATTTTTTCAAAGCATTAAAACGAGAAAAGATCGATATTCAGTGGTCTTGTTATGGATATTTTAATTATCTCACTCGTGATATGCTCAAGCAAGCAGCGGATGCGGGATGTTGGAATATTTTCTTTGGCGTTGAAAGCGGAAATCAAATGCTGCTTGATACGATTAAAAAAGGATTTAATTTAGACAAAACAAGACAGGTCATTGGTTGGGCACGTGAAGCCGGCATTGAAACACGAGGTTCTTTTATTTTAGGATTGCCAAATGAAACACCAAAACTTGCAATGGAAACTATCAATTTTGCTATCGAACTTGATTTAGACTATGCACAATTTACTCTTAACACTCCATTTCCCGGAACTGAAATGTGGAAAACCGGGGGCCAATATGGAACTATTGACACAACTTTCAAAGATTATTCTGTTCATAATCCCGTTTACTTGCCCAAGGGCTATTCTACTAAAGAAGAACTTCTTGCTATGCAAAAACTTGCTTATCGTAAATTTTATTTTAGACCACATTATGTCCTTAAGCATCTTAAACGTATCCGTACCTTTACTGATGTCAAAAAATATGCTTCTGGCTTACGCTTCTTAATGGGCATGCAATAATTGATTATTCTTTCTCATTGGCAACCTTTATAAAACTCTTTTAAGCTTTTCTTTCTGTGTCCAATCTCAAACAGTTTTTTTATGAACATCGTATCTTCTTCTTTATATTACTTTTAGCCCTCATTTTACGCTTACTTTTCCTTCCTTATGCAAAATTTGAGAATGAAACTACTCGCGATCTTGTCCTTGCCAATGAAATGCTTGATGAGCACACTCTTCGCCTTAAAGGTCTTTCTCCAGAAGTTGATCCAAGTTCTGTGCAACAGTCTTTTGGGCCTTTATTTTACTACTTTTTAGCGTTTTCCCAGTTTATTTTTCGACATCCATATTCTGCTGTTGCCCTCATCACTCTCTTTACCTTATTGGGGATTGTTCTCTTTTATTTTTTTGTGGATCGTTATTACGGACGACATATCGCCCTTCTTTCCGCAGCCCTTTTTTCTTTTAATCCATGGGTTTTTGCTTTTGTTTCCTTAAATTTTGCCAATCCAAGTTTTCTTATTCCCTTTATTATTCTCCTTTACTTTTCACTTTATAAGATCATAGTTGATCACCAAGACATTTACCTTATTCTTTCTGCTGTTGCCCTTGCTTCTCTTTTGCAGTTTCATCTCTCTTCCTTGCTTCTCCTACCAATTGTTTTCATTTTTCTCGTCATCTTACGCCCTTCTATATTCCTGACTCGATATTTTTTCTTTGCTTTAATTGTTGGATCACTTTTTTTTGTTCCTTATATAATTTATACAATACAGCATGATTCTCTTGCACGAACATTGGATTTTGTCTTTCTCTCACGTTATGACGCTTCGCGCTGGGAAAATCTTAGAGATTCTATTGGCATTCCTTTTATGTTGGCCACTACTTATTTTGGACCGTATCTTCTTGGTTCCTTTCATGTTTTTCATTCTGCTTTCCTTGAACATACTTTTTTCGTCCTTGATCTTATTATCTCATCTCTTCTTGGTTTGAGCATTCTCTTTCTTCTTTATCGCATTTTTACACGCTCTCTTCTCCCACGCGTTTATCGCCAAGCACTTCTCCTTTTAGGATGGTTTATCTTCCCCATACTTTTTGCCATCATCCCCGGTGCAAATGTTTCACCACATTATTTGTTTATTACTTATCCTTCGCAATTTCTTCTTCTTGCTTTTTTTCTCTTTAAAGCACCAATCCACCGATATCTCCGTTCTTCTCTTATTTCTATAATCCTTTTAGCCTATATCATTTATAGCATTTCATTTTACCTTGCTGTTATTGATAATGGTGGGACTGATGGCATTTATGGTATTCCTCTTAAAAGCAAGATAGATGTCCTTACTTACATTCATACTACCTTACCCAACAGCACTGCACTCTTTTATGATTATGTGAAACCAGAATATCGATATTTACAACCTTACTATGCACCGGATCTTACTCTTGATGTTTTGGATAATTATACAGACAATATGCAGGGATATCTTCTTCTTGATTTCTATAGCAGAGGAAATTTTGCTGAGCAGAGAATGACTTCAGAAGAACGTAAATTCTATCAAGATATTCCTTCCATACACATCGGAAAAATTACTCTTCTTTCGTTAGAAGACTACAAAGCAGCCCTCATTCATAGATAGTTTTAAAAGGGTAATATCTGCATTTTGTTTTATGAACATTTCTTTATTATCATATCTGATTTGCCCCTTATGCAAACAAGAAACTCTTCGTGCACATTCCTTCACTTCGAAAACTGATGAGATAGAAGAGGGCATTATTCTTTGTACCTCATGCCGTCAATGGTATCTCATTGAAGAGCGTATCTTGGAAATGCTCTCTCCAGAACTTAATCTTCCCAGACGAATTTTATTTTATAAAAAACACACAAGCCAGTTTAAACGTTTGCGTTTACAAGAATCTTCTCTTCCTTCTTCAGATCACGCTATTCAAGAAAAAATAAAACAATCTGCCTTTTTTGATGATTTTTCGAGCCACTATGTTCTTGAGCAACAAACATTTTGGCGTGTTTATTACGCGCAAACTCTTCAATGGTTTCAGCAAACGCTTCCAAATCACAGCTTCATTTTAGACATTGGATGCGGCAACGGCCTTGGTTCTGCTCCACTTCTTTCTCAACATACCGTCATTGGCGTTGACATTTCACGCCAAATGGTCAAAGATGCTCTCCATCGACTTGATGCTTATCCTTCAGCTTCAAGTACATACTTTGTTGCTGATGCAGAAGCATTACCATTTAAAAAAAATATTTTTGATGCCTGCATTGGCTTTGGAATCTTGCATCATATTGTGCAGCCAGACATTTGTGTTAAAGGTATTTCCCGCGTCCTAAAAAAAGGAGGCTTTTATTATGGGCATGAGAACAATAAAACTATTTTCCGCCCCCTCTTTGACCTTTTGATGAAAATTTTTACTTTGTGGTCTGAAGAAGCGGGGGAGCATCAGCTTCTTTCCACAGAGGAATTACGTTTGATCTTGGAACAAGCTGATTTACAGGCAGATATACATACGAATATCTTTTTTCCTCCCCATCTTTTTAATCTTATGAGCTATTCTTTAGCATGGAAACTTATGGCGGCGAGCGACAGCTTCTTTCACCACATTCCTTGGTTTAAACATCAGGGCGGGACACTTGTTTTTCGTGCGCAGAAACGTTGAACTTGTCAATTTCGTATAAGCATACTTCTTCATTCTTCTTTATTTCATGGAAGCCGCACTGTTTAAACTTTGAGCATTGAGGCTCTATTGAGATCACATTTGCTGTGTTAAAGAATAATAATTCCTCACTAAATTCTTCACAACCTAACGTATCGCTCTGCTTTCCGAACGTATTTAATCTTGCTAGGTACTCTGATGATGCTAGTGGCGGGGACCAACCGTCTGATGTGCTAAGATTGTGGTATATACTCGCATAAGCATACAACGGTTTTGAATATAGTGTTCGATATTCTGTTGTGTTAAGAGGGCCGACGATAATAAACCTGTCTTTTACTGCAGAGTACATGCCTATAATTCTTTCTTCTAAAGGGGTATTTTTTACAAACCAGGGCGTATATGCCATACTAACTACCCCGCTAAGTATTATCATCATAATCACGCACCAGGGAATTATTTTTCTTCGCACTCCCTGCATGATCCATCGCTCTTCTTTGAAAAAGATTATTACTATAAAGAAAAGGAAGAACATCATATAAGGATCTTGTGAAATATTTCTAAGAACTGGAAGGATGGTCGTTATTCGTAATGTATACAACAATGCGAATGCCGCTATGGGTATGAAAAACATTTTTTCTCTTTTTGGTGTCTCGTCTCTTTTTAGATAGAAGTATATAAGCACTATGAGCAAGATCGGAATAATGAATGCAATTATATTCGTTAGCACTGTTTCTTTTGTAAATTCAAATACCCTTTTTCCTTCATAAAATGTGAGCAACGAAGAAGCACGCAGATTTTTTAGAAATCCAGTAACCCACCAAGATGTAAGCATAAAAGATAATATAAAACTTCCTGCGATCATTGCTCGTTCCTTTATTTCTTTTTTGTATAAGAAAAGACATGCGAATAATAAAGCGGCGAGCACTGTTTCCTGGTAGTGTGTTATCAACATTGCCCCATACACTACGCTTGTCAGAAAGAAAAATGCATTCAATTTTTTCTCTTTAAAGTGCCATATGACGGAAAATAATAGCGCTAACAATATCAAACTTAACATGGCATGTTGACGACCGTTTCTGATGACATTGCCTATCACTGATGCATTTGCAAAGAATAATATAAACAATGCAATGCTACTTACTTTTGTTATGCTTATCTTTTTTCCCACATAAAGACTAACAAGGCCAGCAATGCTGAACAATGCAACCATCGACACGTATGTTGCGATCTTTACATCTCCAAAGAGCATATAGAGGGGATAAGCAAAAAAATACCATCCCGGTGATGTTATTAATAGGTGTATAAACCCATTATACCAATAGGGGCAATATCCATGAAACCCGCATACTTTAAGAAAATGCAACTGAGCCATATACGCACTTAGATCATTGGTAAAGTCGAAGGGAAATATCCACATTAGCCTTGATTCATCTAATAATCTCATTATGAGGACTGTTCCTCCGAGGATTATGACGATAAGCTTCCAATACTTTTCTACCCATTCTTGAATGGATACTTTCATCTAGTTTTCTCCATTCGAAATCCTTTTATATGCTTTGGTAACATTTTCCTTATGTTCCTTATCTTTTTTTGCCTATTACTTTCTTTTTTAATAGTTTGGCTT
>CAYIBE010000040.1:0-6031 GCA_964361555.1 Candidatus Woesearchaeota archaeon
GTCCGTGGCGAATACAGTTTCGTATTAAACGTCGTAAGACATATCCCTGCTCTAAATTCGAAGGCACGATAGCATGTTCATCACCAAGTAAAAAAACAGCGCTTCGTAAATGATCAGCTATAATGCGTTCTGATCGTATATTTTTTTTCGTTGCCAGTTTTTGTATACCCTGAAGAAGAGGCAAAAAAAGCTCGGTATCATACACGCTTTCCTTGCCTTGTAAAGCTGCAGCCGTTCGTTCAACACCCATACCAGTATCAACATTTTTTTGTTTCAGAGGAACGTATTTTCCATTAGCAGTTTTTTCATATTCCATAAACACATCATTCCAAATCTCTATCCATTGTGCATCAGCAGGATCAAACCTTTTCGGAGGCTTCTCTTTTCCGCTCCAATAAAACATCTCGGTGTCGGGCCCACAAGGGCCTATTAATCCCGCAGGACCCCACCAATTATCTTTTTTTGGAAGATACGCAATACGTTCTTGAGGAATACCTAAGGATAACCACGTTTGAGCAGATTCCTCATCTTTTGGAGCATCCATATCACCCTTAAAAACAGTAACACCCAACTTCTCAACAGGGATACCTAACCATTTCGTGCTTGTCAAAAACTCAAAACTCATTGCAATAGCTTCTTTCTTAAAATAATCACCCAACGACCAGTTTCCAAGCATCTCAAAAAACGTCAAATGAAAGTTATCTCCGACATCCTCAATATCACCTGTACGAATACATCGCTGAACATTCACAAGGCGTTTTCCAAGCGAATGTGATTGTCCGGTAAGATAAGGAACAAGAGGATGCATACCTGCCGTAGTAAACAACACCGTGGGGTCATTTTCAGGAAGAAGAGAAGCATTTGGAATTTCCTGGTGTTTCTTGCTTTTAAAAAAATCAAGATACTTTTTTTTCAGTTCAGAAGCTCTCATAATCAAAGAAAAGAAAAGGTAATTTAAAAAAGTTGTTATGGGGAGTTATGTAGATAAAGAAGATAATTTCTGTTCAATATCCTGAAGTTGTTGAAGAAGCTCAAGATCTTTTTTATCAATACGGGGCACGTCTACTGGCTTTGCAACAGGTTTCACAATAATCTCTTGTGGTACCTCAACACGCTCTTCACCACGAGAAGAAACGCGAAGAAACGGAACATCTTTCATCTTTATTTCATTAAACGCGGTACGAACTTGAAACAAACAATCTTCCAATAAAAGTTGGTTCTTCATCTTATCTTCACGTAATCGTTTAAAAGAAGAAAAAGTACGTAACGTCTCTGCAAGTGTCTTAGCAGATTGAAGAATAGTAATGCGCTTTATTCTGCTGTCATGTAATTGTAAATGAATATCACTCTTCATTTATGAACCTCGAAGAGTCCACGATCAACTTCAATGAGCTTATTTTTAATTTCTGTAATCTCTTTATACCAATCCATCATTTGCTGATCTTCTTCTTTTTTCATTTGCATAATTTCTGAAAGAATTTGCTCTGCTTCATCTAATTTATCTCGTATAAACGAAATATTTTTTACTGCTTTCTTGTATTCCTCAAGCCTAACATAAATGGGCTCAGTATCTTGCAACATATTCATAGTGTCAGGCATACGTTCTTTCTTATTCTCAAGTGATTGTTCTTGAAGAGGAGGCATGCGTAGATCATAATTAGCAGGTCGCCGCGCAGGCAATTCGAGACGAGAAAGATCTTGAGGAGGTGAAAAAGATGATTTTTCACTCGTTCCTGTGGTTGGTGGAAAACGAGCCGGGGGAGATGATGCTTGTTTCTCAGAAGGCATCTCAAAAGGAGGAAGTTCAAAAGAAGAATCCTGTGGCTCATCATAATAGCTTTGTTTTTCAGCAGGTTCATTCATCTGTGACTCATAATGAGGAAGGTTAGAAAGTGAAGAAGCAGGTTTAGGATAACGAGGAAATTTACTATGTTTATTCAATAAAGACATTACAATACCCCCTTTTTAAGATAGAGTAATTTACATACAACCTCTATTAAACTTTTCTTATTATACAAAAGTAGTTAAAATAAGATTAAGAAGATCCTGGCATATAATCAAGAAAAGCCAAGGCAAGCTCATGTAAGAAAAGAACTTCCTCTCCATGTTTTTCCTGAAGTTCATGTAAAGTACGTTGTGATTCTTTTTCAGTTATATAAAGAAGCTCTCCAAAACGTCCCTGACGACGAAAAAAACCCCACACCTCTCCAGAAAAGAAATATCTTTCTAATGTAGAAGAATAAGAATTTTCACCACAACGACGAAAATCGATATATTTGAGCGCTTCATGATATCGTGAGTCGTTACGCAAAGTATAGAGAGTATTACAAATTGTTAATGGGGTAAATCCAACATTCTCAGATTCTGTTTTTTCTCGTTGCAATATATACAAAGTAGCAAGTAATCCATTAAGCGTATCAACAGTCCCCATACGTGGCAATATTTGTTGTGCACTCATGATACTCTCGTTACTAAATCGTCTTTTCCTATTATTTTCAAAAAATCAAGTGTCATCTCAGTTAACTCTTTCATAACATCAGAACCGTATTTAGTTTCCAGTTTAGTCAGACGCCCTATACACGTTTGCTGTTCAATCGAAGTTAATTTTCCGAAATGTCCTGTTTTTGTATAAGCACCAAGGACGTGTCCTATAAAAAGCATATCAGCTAAAGATTGTGAACCATACTTTCCATTGCCAAAATTTCTAAAATCTAAACCATCCAATACTTTTTCATATTTTGGATTTTGCTGTAAGGCATGCAATCCATTATGTAATTCGTCATCAGTAAATCCCACACTACTTTCACGAACATTATTTCTTCTCAAGAGTTCACAACCAAGAGCAAACAGCCCATTAAGTGGATCCGCAAGTCCAATAGTTTCAAGAGTTTCAGTCATAAAAACACCAAAACAGAGAAACTATTTAAAGATTATTACAAATCAATGGTATCATTTAAGCGTTTCTTGTTTTTCTTTAAAAGCGTACTTCTTCCACGAACTCCACGATCGTCGAAATAATTCAGGATATTTTTTCCAGTTCTTTTCAAGAAATCTCTTAGTTACGGGATCGGCAGGATATCCGCTACCAAAATTTCCATATTTTTTTCGAAGTTTTTCTATTTCTCGATCTCGTATAACCTTTGCAATAATACTAGCAGCGGCAACAACCTTGCTTTTTGATTCCATCTTGTGGCCAAGAATTAAGTCAAGAGATTTATCTTTTAAACAAAGCAGAAGATAATCACGATAGTTATCGATGTTCGGAGAAGGACAATCAACAAATGCCTTTTTTGGTTTAAAAAAATTAATAATTTGAGCAGTTTTTTCAGCTTCCAACCAATTCAAATTCGTCGTTTCTGAATCAACAGCAACATCAATCTCAGACGGAAGAACAATAACCAGCTTATAAGAAAGTTGTGAAAAACGAGTATAGAGCATCTCTCGTTTTTTTGATGTCAATAATTTAGAATCTTTTGCATCATGGAGAGCAGAATCGATATTTTTTTCGTCAATTAAAATCCCGCAGAGAACAAGAGGACCTAAAAGTGGGCCACGTCCGGCTTCGTCAATACCAACAACGTCAACCATAAAAGAAAAAAGAAGAACTTCTTTATAAATCTCTGTATATTCAAGAGAGCGTATTGGCTACGATAAACGGAACAGGATAAGAAATAACATTCGTTCCGTCATCGATATAAAACATAATCCAATAGTAATTTTTCACAGGATCTCCACTTAAAAAATCAGGTTTCCAACTCAAAACTGCTTGTTGTGGCGTAGTAACAAAAGAAGGTTTTGCTGAAGAAGGAAAAACAAAAGGCGAACAATACTGCATAAAAACGGGTTCACAGTTTTTATAAATTGCGTAAGAAAAAGAACGAACAGTCGTTAAACCATTAAACGCTGAAAGAGTAATCGTCACTCGTTCGCCTTCTTCAATTTCTTGTGAGAGATCGGATTGAGATGAAACAAAAACATGAAATCCGTGATCAACAAAATTAATAATACCTAAAGGTACAATATCAAAGTATTGTGCTCCGGGATATAAAATAACACGTTGAAAGGGAAGATGTTGATATAGCGCATTATTAATTGTATATCCATAAAGATAAGGAACGTCACTGATTAATTCTGCCGCGCCACGACCGATAAGCTGAGGATTCGTTTCGCTTATATAACGAAAGGGGTGATGAACAAACGCATTAAACTGATAATTATAAGCGCCTAACTGATCGAGTGTTTGAAATGTTTTTTGCGTCGTCGTATCAAAAGGAAATGTTCGTTTCCCAGATAAAACATACCAGCGTGTTGCACCTGTTGGCATTTGCATGAAGCGATCGCCAAATACTTGATGAAATGAAAGAAATACCTGAGTATACGCAAATTTTTGTGCATTAGTCAATGAACGCGGAAATGAAGGCAACGGAAAAGGAGCTCCTGAAGAGCTAATATACAATGGAGATGGCCACCAATGAAGAGCAGGAGAATAAGTATTAAGAAAACCAAGATTGGTTTTCAAAGCACGAAGATCCTCTGCAGTAAAATTCAATGCTCCTGTCTGTGTAGCATCACGCAACCAAAGCATAGGAACCTCTGCTTCAATAATCCATTCATTAATTTCAATAATCCATCCATTAATTCCATAAGAAGAAGTAATACCATTCATAATCATCCCGATTTTTTGAAAATCATTTTCTGATCCAGGTTTTCCGGGAGGAGCAAAAAAGTCAGTCCAGCTATTCGCTAATGAGTCTAGTTTAATTCCAAAAATAATTTCAATATCGACAGTATCAGCAAGTTGTTTAAGTTCAGATATATATGAATTTTGATAACCGAGAAGAGAAGGGTCTTGATCTTGCATCCAACCATAGACACCAACAATACCTATATGTGTTGCTCCAGCATCTTTCCAAAGAGGAATACTATTCTTTGCGATATCAAAATAAGTAAAGTGACGTCCTGTAGCATTACGAACAACCTCGGTAACTTCAATCCAGGGCATCACTTCCAAACGACCGAGAGAACTATCAGTAACACGCAATCCACGTGGAAAACGAGTATGTGCAACATTCTGAAACTTAAAAGAAAAATCCCAAAAGTTCTGAGAAAGAGGATTTTGTGAAAGAAACAATTCTCGTCCATCATTCAAACCATCATGATCACTATCAGGATTCAGAGGATTAGTACGATAAATAAACAATTCGGCATAATCAGTAAGCGTATCATAATCCGTATCATTCGTATTGGGAAACGTATTTTTTTTATACTCTTCAGTATTAGAAAGAAGATCTAAATCAGGATCGCTTGCTTTTGTATAAAGAGAAATACTATTGAAATACATCAATTCCCATTGATCAGGTAAACAATCACGGTCACTGTCAAGATCACAATCAAGAGGACAAGCACCAGTACTTTCTTCAAGAGTACAACGACAATCACCACAAGAAGAACCTCCACCTCCTGAACAAGAAAGATCTCCTTCAGAACAAGAACCAGTACTTGAAACGCTTTCCACAAGAACTTTTCCTGTTCTCTGCGCAGAAGGATTAAAGAAATACGCAAGAAAAATAACAGAAAGTAACAACAAAAAAATAATAACCTCTTTTTTTACCAATCTCATATCATAAGAAAAGAAAAGAAGATATTTATACTTTCCGATAACGTTTTTCTTCTCATACAATATAGAAAAAAGAGTTTCGTAAACCTCTTAAAGAGAAAAAACACAAGGAAGGGTATGAAAGATTATCAACGAACGTTTATTTTTAACGCGGAGAATTGCGGTGCATTAAAAATCGGGTCATATACGCTAAAAAGCGGCAGACCGTCTCCCTGGTTCTTTGATCTTGGCACATGTTACACTGGTGAATTAATAAATGACATTGCAGAAGCATATGCACAAACACTTTTAAGATCAGAAATGCACTTTGATAGCCTCTATGGAATTCCAGAAAAGGCAAGTCACTTATCTGGCCCAATCGCGATAAGGTTAGCAAAGGGAGGAAAGAACGCATCATTTTTCTCAATAAGAACA
>CAYIBE010000041.1:0-5851 GCA_964361555.1 Candidatus Woesearchaeota archaeon
GTGTCGCTTCTTGAATTTGTATTGTCTTTTGATATTGTTTTCCAAATTCTTTGATCTTTATGGCAAGCTCTTTTTCTTTTTTGTCTTTGAACAACAACACATCAATGTCACTTTCTCTTTCTTCTGTTGTTTCTGCAGGCATATGCCATTCTCCAGCTAAGAACTTTGGGGAATCTTTTCTTTTCTTACCCAATAAGATTCTACCATTGTAATTAATAACTGCAATAACTGCGCGCTTGACCATATTTAACTATAAATCACAGAATTTATATATTACAATAACAATTTTTATCATAAACTATGTAATTTCCCTATTTTTTCAGTTGCTTCGTTATTCTATCTAACTCTTTGATATTTGTTGTTAATGGATCAATAATCTTTCCAAATACTTTTTCTAGAGCTTTAATCTCAGATCCCACTTCTATGATGTTTTCATCATACGTTTTTATTTTTCCTAGAACTGCTTTTTGAATATTTTCAAATCTATTTTCTAATCTTACTAACTCTTGTTTAATGGAAAGAATTTCTGTTCGTACTTTGTCTTTCCATAATCCCATATCTCCAAAATTTTCAATTAATGATCTCCATTTTTCTTCTACGACAGATTCAATCAGCTCTTCCATTTCGTCGAGA
Source organism: Candidatus Woesearchaeota archaeon (assembly GCA_964361555.1). Classification (GTDB taxonomy): domain Archaea; phylum Nanobdellota; class Nanobdellia; order SCGC-AAA011-G17; family JACPIM01; genus CAYIBE01. The sequence continues at coordinate 634 of CAYIBE010000041.1, forward strand.
TTACTTTGCGAATAATTTATTTTTACTGGAGCACTTAACGTGCTTCCTGAAGAGCTATATCTTTCTTGCTGACTTCTTTCTTCTTGTACTTGTTCTGTTACTGGCTGATCGAGCATGCTTGGCGTTTCTCCTTCTGGATCAGGCGCATCTTCTTCCATTCGTTGCATCAAATTATTTCTGTTATTTTCTTCTTCGTTCATTTTTTAGTTTTTCCAGTGCTGTTTCAAGCTCTTTTTGAGATACTAGCTTCATGGGGTCCCATAGATTAATATACTTTTCTAAAACCTTGAAGTCTTCTTTTGTGGCAAAGAATTGCATTTCCTTTGTTAAATCTCCTATTGTTTCTTTTGTTTTGAATACTTCTTTTTCTATTTCTTTTACTTCTGCATTTATTGCCTTAAATTCGACAGCATCTTTTTTAAATTGTGAAATAATATTTTGATTTACGAGAAGGAGACGTTCGCCTAATAAGTTATATTTACCTTCTAATGAACGAATTCTATTTACAATGTCCGTGAGAACTTGATTAATATCTTGATACGTTGCTTCAGCCATTTTCGAAAGGTATATAATGTTCTGTTCTTATTTATTCTGTTAAAAGTTCCGTGAGTATCGATAAGGGGTGAAATGGTAAGTTCTCCTAGTGCGAGAGAATATGAAACTGTACGAGAAGGTAGCGAGGAGATTCTTAAAATTAATGCAAACTCTTGGCCGTATTCTCCAAGTATCGAAGATAATCCTCTTGTTATGGTTCGTGTTATTGATTCTTTGACTGAATATCCTGGTGTTTCACGTATTGTTCTTCATCAAAAAAGAAATTTTACGTATAGTGAAAAGCAAACAGCATTGCTTGTTGAGATGGCTGGATTTTATTCTCATGTGACTAAGCAAAAAAAATTGTTAAGCCTTGGTGGTTTTGGCTATGATCTTCCTGGTGTTTCTGGAAAATTTGAGGAAATTCAGTATCTCGTTTTCAATCTTTTACGCAGCGACCCTATTGGCGCATATGTTGAAGTGAAACGTATTATTCGTGAAACGCATGTTATCTTAACACGCTTACGCGATCCTGCTTTGATTGTTGCTGAAAAAAGATATCTTTCTCTTTTGGAATATTTTCGTGATAATCTTGAAAAAACAAAGTTGATACGTTTTGTTTCTGATAAGCTTGCTGGATATCGTATTGGTGATCGAAGTCTTTACAAAGAAATCTTTAAACCAGTTATTAGCCCGCATTTTATGTTAACTAGACTTATGGGGAGCATACCTCTTGGCTCGGAATTTGTTGATGGTTACTCTGTTGGTGATAATACTATTCGTATTTTAAAAACTCAAGGAGATATTAAGTTTCTCTATCATGTTATTCCGCCTGAACTTAAAATTACTGAAGACGAGTATGAGCTTATTGATCTTGCACGTACTGTTTTAGCAGAACATAAACCACGAGATGAAGAATTTCTTGAACCAGAACGGATGAGAAGAACTTTTTTTAATATTGGTAAGGACCTCTTGCTTGAACTTGCTGAAAATAAAGGATTGGAACTTGAGTACAGACAAATACGTAAACTTGCTAAAATTCTTGTTCGCTCTACGATAGGGTTTGGTTTACTTGAATCACTTTTAGCAGATCCCAAAGTGCAAGATGTTACTGTTAATAGTCCTATTGGAGAAAACCCTATTTTTATTGTTCATGCTGATTATGGAGAATGTGTTACCAATCTTACTCCGAGTGTTGATGAATCAGAAGGATGGGCTACTAAATTTCGTTTGCTGAGCGCTCGACCTCTTGATGAAGCCAATCCTATCTTGGATATTGAGCTTGAAGTTCCTGGTGCGCGAGCACGTGTTGCTACGATTACAAATCCACTTAATCCGTATGGATTTGCTTTTGCCATACGTCGTCATAGAGATAAACCGTGGACCTTGCCTCTTTTTGTTAAGAATGGCATGATTAGTCCTTTGGGTGCGGGTGTTCTTAGTTTTTTGATCGATGGTGCGCGGACAATGTTAATAGCAGGAACAAGGAGTAGCGGGAAAACTTCTCTTTTGGGAAGTGTTCTTGTTGAGATTATGAGAAAATATCGGGTCATTGTTATAGAAGACACCTTGGAATTACCAACTGAAGCTTTGCGAAAATTAGGATATAACATTCAGAATATGAAAGTTCGCTCTGCACTTACTGTTGGCGGAACTGAGGTTTCTGCGGATGAAGGAATACGAACGAGCTTGCGTATGGGTGATAGTAGTCTTATTGTGGGCGAGGTTCGTTCAACCGAAGCGCGCGCACTCTATGAGGCCATGCGTATTGGCGCTTTAGCTAATGTTGTTGAACGCACTATTCAAGGCGATAGTCCTTATGGTGTTTATGATCGTGTTGTTAATGACCTTGGAGTTCCTAAGACGAGTTTTAAAGCAACTGATGTTATTGTTATTACTAACCCCGTGAAGAGTTCTGATGGACTTCGAAGCGTTCGTCGTGTTCAGAATATTACTGAAGTGCGAAAACACTGGACTGATGATCCTCTTCGAGAGAAGGGTTTTGTTGATCTGTTTACGTATGATGCGAAAAAAGATTTATTGGAACCAACTGATGAACTTATTAATGGAGAGAGCGAAGTTCTCAAAAAAGTAGCTGAAAATGTTCGTGAGTGGGTTGGCAGCTGGGATGCTATTTGGGAAAATGTTCTTCTTCGTGCTCGTATTAAAGAACAAATTGTTGCTTACTCTGATAAGGCAAGAATGCCTGCCCTTTTAGAAGCACCCTTTGTTATTCAAAGCAATGATATGTTTCATCGATTTTCTCAAGAGGTTAAAGAGGAGGTTGGTGCATCAGATCCTAAAAAGATTTATTTTGAATGGGATCATTGGGTAAGACGTGAAATTAAGCGACGGGGAATTCTTCATGGGTAAGATTAGTAGTGATGAAATTCATGATATTTTGAAGCGATATGAATCCAAATTAGGAGCATCTATTAACTTGGACACGATGGAGTTCTTTCCTGGTGAATCTTTTTCTCGAGAATATGTTATTTTTCGCAGAGAAGCTCTTGAGCGTGAAGTTGGACGCTATGAACGGCTTTGTCATCTTGCTGAACGATTTTTTCATATCACTGCGAAAGAGAAAGATCGTGTTCGAATCGAGAAAGCTATCGAAACTGCGCACCTCGATATTACTTCTCAAGGAGCAGTAAGCCTCGCTGTTTTTGCTACAATTTTTATTATTCTTTTTGGTGTTGGATTAGGCATTCTTCTTTATTTCTTTAGTGGGAATACTCTTGGATTTTTTGAGGAGGGTGCATTAAAACCTCTTGATTTTGGTGTTTTTTCTTGGCCGCTTCTTTTTCTTATTTTTGGAGCACTTCTTATTAAACCATTAAGCCTTTATCCCTTGCGTGTTGCCAGTAGATGGCGCTTAAAGGCGAGTAATCAGATGGTTCTTTGTATTTTGTATATTGTCATGTACATGAGACACACAAGCAACTTGGAAAATGCGATTAAATTTGCTGGTGAACATATAGGAGAGCCACTTGCGCTTGATTTACGAAAAGTTCTTTGGGATGTTGAAACTGGAAAATTTGTTACGATTAAAGAAAGTCTCGATTACTATCTTGAAAGATGGAGAGATCACAGTCTTGAATTTATTGAAAGTCTTCATCTTGTGGAGAGCAGCCTTTACGAATCTTCTGAAGAACGAAGAATTCATCTTTTAGAAAAATCTCTTGAAGTTATTTTGAATGGAACGTATGAGAAAATGCTCCACTATGCACAGGATTTGAAATCTCCCATTACCATGGTTTATATGATGGGTGTTATTTTACCTGTTTTAGGTCTTGTTATTTTTCCTTTGATGAGTGGATTTCTTAGTGGACTTGTGAAATGGTGGCATCTTGCTTTTTTGTATAACATTATTCTCCCACTTTTTGTTTACTTTTTTGGTATGAATTATTTAGAGAAGAGACCCACTGGATATGGTAGTGAAGATATCCTCAATTTATATCCTTCGTTTGAAGAATATACACAATTAACTGTTTTTAAAAAATCAGTATCGCCACTACCTCTTGCGTTGGTTATTGGATTTGTTTTTGTTGTTATTGGTATGTCTCCACTTATCTATTTTTATTCTCTTGGAACTTATGAACCTGCTCACGACCCTGTTTTTTTTGGTTATACTTTTCTTGATTTTAAAGAGAACAATGGCGTTCTTGTTGGACCGTATGGAATGTGGAGCATGCTGCTCAGTTTGTTTGTTCCGTTAGGATTAGCGTATGGTATTGCTTTTTATTATTATATCTGGAGTCGTCGACTTATTATTATCAAGAGGAATACAAAAGCATTAGAACGCGAGTTTTCTGGTGCTGTTTTTCAGTTAGGTAATCGTGTTGGCGATGGCATTCCTGTTGAGAGTGCCTTTAGCAAAGTTGCTGAAAGCATGAAAGGAACTCCCACGGGTGATTTTTTGCGCATTGTGAACGTGAATATTCGCAAACTAGGAATGAGTGTTAAAGATGCTATTTTTAATCCACAACGCGGAGGTTTAACCTATTTTCCCAGCAATCTAATCAAGAGTAGTATGAAAGTTCTTGTTGAGAGCGCAAAAAAAGGTCCACAAGTTGTTTCTAAAAGTTTAATTACTATTAGTGGTTATGTTAATAATGTTCATACCATTTCTGAACGATTAAAAGATTTATTAGCTGATATCATTAGCAGTATGAAGAGTCAAACGAGTTTTTTAACTCCGATGATTGCAGGTATTGTTGTCGGTGTTACAAGCATGATGATTAACATTATTAATTTTCTTGGAACTGCTCTTGCTGATTTTGGAAGTGGCGAATCTGTTGGTCTTGCTTCTGGTTCTGCCGGATTGAGTAGTTTAACGGGTATTTTGGATGTGGTTAATATTAAAGATATTATTCCCGGATACCAGTTCCAGATTGTTGTTGGTTTATTTGTTGTTGAAATGGCGATTATTTTGAGCATATTAAGTAGCGGTATTGATAATGGCATTGATCGTGTTGAACAACGATATACTATTGCGAAAAGCCTCTTTGTTTCTACTTCTCTTTATTTTGTTATTACTTTCGTCGCTATCCTTATTTTTAGTATTTTGGCTTGTGGTGTTGCTGATGTTGGTGCTGCTGCTGGTGGTGTTGGTTCTGTTTGCTAGAGGTACTGTAGAAAGTTTTATATATAAGTTTATATAATATTATAAATATATATGGTA
>CAYIBE010000042.1:0-5771 GCA_964361555.1 Candidatus Woesearchaeota archaeon
ATCAATACCACACCATTCAATACCAAAAACTTTCGCTGTTTTTTGACATAAGCGACGAAGAGCCGGATCAGGAGTAAATAAACGATATTTTTCATTTTTCCAAAAAAGTTTTCCTTCCTTCCAGTTCTTACCATATTTTACAACAGACTGTATTATCTTTCCACCAATAAGAGTCACACGATAGCTTATCGTTCCATGAGGGACATAGCGTTGTGCAACAAGAGGCATGAGCCCTATTTGCTTTCTCAATATCTTCACAGCACGCAACGCTTCTTCATACGTTTTTGCTCGCTTAACAGCTCTTCCCGTATCAGAATAAACACCCTTGAAAACAAGAGGCCCTTCACGAAGAATATCTCGTAATTTCGCTTTCATAAGGCCAATATTATGAGGAATATAATAAGAAGGAGGCGTAGGAAGATGATATTTCATACACGTTTGATAAAACAACCACTTATCTTCTCGATAATAAAAAGATCGTGAAGAATCAATAACATGTTTACCAAATCCTTCAAAAGTTTTTATCATTTCCAAAGCATCGAAGGCATAAGGCATATCGCCAGCAGTATTCAAAACAAGAGTAAGATCATGAGAAGAATGTTTAAGTTGTTGATACTCAACATCAGCAGGCAAAGGAAACAAAACAAGGCGAAACTTTTTCTCAAGGAGGGGAAACAAATGTCGTTCAGTAGCGTTATAACGCGCAGTACAAATAACACCGAGAGATCGTCGTAGAGAAGTCATGAATGTCCTCCAAGTAAAACACGAACAAGAAAAGATTTATACAAAGAAAACAAAAAAGAGACAATAATGATAATAACACTAACAAAAAATAGAGACGTGCTCAAAAGTAAACCATAACGAAAAATAAAAAAAGAAATAACAAATAAAACAACAAAAACAAAAAACAACCAAAATTTTCTAAAAGTAAATATTTTTTTTAAAGAGTGATAAAGGGAAAAAGAAAAGAGATAAACATAGCCAGTAAAAGTAAGGTAACAAACAAAAAGAAAAAATAAAACAATAAACGCTAAGAAAAGAAAATCTCGTATCAAAAAAGAAGACTCGAACATAAAACTCAGCAAAAAAGTCCTGCTGTGAATTAAGATAAGATAGAAAAGAAGAATAAAAAGGATAGAGGAGAAAAAAGAAAGGAAAGAAAACTTCAGCAAAAACGTTCGATATCCTTGTAAACGAGGAGATAAAAGAAGATACCATCCAAAAGATTGAAAAAGAACGTACAGTAAAAACAAGAGAACAACAAAAATAACAAGAAAAATAATAAGACGTTCAAGTTGTGTATCAAGTTGGCTTATAAGAGTCGTTACTTCTGATACCTGATTAATATCAAGTGTATCCTGATCAAGATTTTCATAAGTTGTTAAAAGAGAACCAGTATCCTGCAGAGACACAATAGTTCCATAAATAGAATGAATAAAAAACGAACTGAGAAGAAAAAACAAAAAGAAAAACAAAAGGTCTAAAAAATAAACCTTCAAAAAAACAGAATGAAAAAAATGTTTATTAAACGTCATTTTAACCACCAGGAGCAACGCGAGAAAGGATATATTCATCCAAATTTTTTGACAAGCTAGTAAAATCATCAGTATCTGCAAGGCTCATAAATAAAGTGCGTGCTATAAGAATGTGTTCTTTTGCAAGAGCAAAGTTTAAGTCTGGCTCATCAAGGTACTCCTCTGCTGAAGTAAGCTCTCGTTGAATATCAAGAGTACCACGATCAGACAATGGAGTAGGTTCTACCATCTCTCTCTTAAGAGCATCACTCCATCCAACAAACTCGTCCGATAATGCTTTAACTCGATTATGGGCATTACGATAATTAGGTAGGCCAAGATCTAAATTAAGGTCTATAAGAGCACCATCAAAAAGCCCCAACAAAGCAGTATACTTTCCTGTCATTTCTAAGGAAGGAAAAGAATGGAATCGTCGGGATAATTCTTGAAGAGTGACACTATACCTTTCATAAGTATTCACACGTACTGCTTCATCACTAACCTTTTTTAAAGAATCAACTTCAAGAACAACTTCATTAAACGGAATATATTTAGAACGTAATACTTGTAACTCTTGAGATAATTTCTCGAGTTGTTCTTTATCAGTTCGTGCTAAAATAAGAGACGCTTCTTTTTGTAAATTCGTTTGTGCTGCATTCTGTGCTTTTTCCTCTTTTTCTTTCTGTAACTTCTTTTTTAATGCAATATTCTCCTGTGCTCTTCTATCCCATTCGCTCTTAATCTCGATAAGTGTTTTTTCTAATTTTTGTTTATCGATAATATCAAGAATATTTTTTTGAATATCAACACGCTGAGCATCAGCAATATATGTTTCGACTTCTTTCAGCTCATCCTCTCGTAATTGAGATAAACTACCAACAATCTCAATTTTTCGCAACCCGAGGACAAAACGAGACTTAGAAAAATATTTACTCTCTTCTTTAATTTTTTCTAAGAAAATGCCTTTACAAATAGCAAATTGAGATTGTGGAGTTCCTTCCTTAGTTCCCGCACAATATTGCAATCCAACAGCAAAATAAGCATCATCTGTTTTCGTCGCAAGAAGTTCCTGGACACCAAGCGTACCAAAATCACCTTTCGCTTCTCCTTGCGGAGTAAATTGAACTTGGTTAAGAATACTCTTGTCATCATTTGTCAACGAGGAAGTTTCCCGTAAATATTTACCAGTAAGATCAGTTGAAGCAGCATTAACACACTGTCCACGTTCACAACAAACTCGATTTCGAGAGTCAAGATACGTCACCTTGCCAGGATTATCTCCATCAAGACATTGTTGACCAGTTTCACAAACAGTACCACTACACGTTAATGCTAACGCTTGTCGTTCTGTTTCAGAAAATTGACGAGTATCAGCAAATTCATAACAATCTCCGTAACTCACGCCTTGTTTATCAAACCCGCAACCACCTATCTTTCTCCAGTAACGATCCTCACCAACACCAACACCAGGATTCGTTGTAGCACAAACTCGTTTGACACGAGCAAAAGGTAAAGCGCCCGTCGTTAAAGTATAAGAAACAGGAGCAGTTGCTTCTGCTTTACATGTTTCTGGAGAATCAACCTTCTTACTAAGATCAATACTTGTTAAATAATTATCCATTGTACTCAAAAACAAGCTACTGCTTACAATTTTACCAAAGCCACATTGTTCTAAACCATTCAAAACAACGCAAATTTCCTGATATCCTTGATCACCAATAAGATCAATACTTTGATCTGCACTATCACCAGAAGCCAAACTTCCAGAATCAACAACTAACCGCGGGCTGCTGCCAAAAGATTTCATATATACCAAGTACTGCAATCGCGTATCTCTTCGTGGTGTTCCTGAATAGATATGGAAATACACTTTATACTGAGATTTTCCTAAAGTTGGCGCATAGGGAGATTCCTCAAAGTAAGCAGTAAACTGAGGGGGATTTTCAGGTGTAGCAAACTCCTGAACAAAAGCATCTAAGAACGGGATACGTTGCGCTATAGACGCTTTGCATACTTCAGCTCCAATTTCAGGTAATCCTTTGCCACGATAAGCAGAAAAAACATTATCGGCATAATCATTAACCATAAAGCTAACAACTTCATTAGCTTCATGCAAGCTGCCACCAACACCTGCCTTAAAGTATTCTCCTCCACCACTACTCGATCCTCCACTAAAAAAGTTGATTAGCCCGCTTTTCGCAGAAAGCAATGTTAAAGCCTCGCGCCAGATAAAACTACAGATAAAGATGCTTCTCATTTGATCACAAATACCAGTAGAAACACCATTAACTTTCTGGTTCTCTAAACATTGAACATACGATTCAAGATGGCTTCGAATACCTTTCAAGCTTGCAAGAATGCCACTTAAACAAATAGGAACAATAACACCTCCACGGCTTTCCTGGATATTTGGCAAGCAAAGAACAAGACTACCAAATAAACCACTGCCAATAACGCCACTTGGACCGATCTCATTATACTGTCCTCCAAGATTACATCTACTTCGCGGACAAACAACAGGATCACAAGCATTAAACAAAATTTTACATTTCTCTTTTCCGAGAATATCCTCACACTTAAGATCAGTTTCGGGTACAGCGCCGAAATCATTAATATTAAAGTTCTTTCCACCAAAGTAGGCATTCTTTCGCCCTTGAAGCTGTGCTCTTCGAACACTAGCAAATTCATTCTCCATTCTTCCGTAAATGTTTCTGTCTTCAGCACCTGCTCCTGTCTTTGGAAAATATTCAGGACAAACATCTCTTACCGTATCATGTACATATTGCTCTCCGCCATCAATTGCTTCTCCTTTTTTCTGACAAACCTTTACAGATTCCCCTTCTCGAAAGACAACATAATATCCTTGATCTCCATAAGGACGTAAGTCGTCTTCTACTTTCTTTGCAAAGGTGGGACTAGAAAATTTGCCGATAAACCCAGAAGTAGCAGCCAGGGTTCCTGTGCCAAATGCAATTTCTTGCCTCCCATCAGTAAGCTTTCGCAAACTTGCAGCATTAAGTTCATCTGATTTCAATTTTGATTTAGAAACAAATTTCTTTTGAAGAGGATCATACTCATAAACATTTCCTTGATCATCATAAAACGCTTTATTCAAATCATAATAACGTCCTTGATCATCAGCAAGGGGAACTTTTTTGCCATCTTTTAAAGTATAAAACTCACCGTCCTGAATACTCTGAACGGAATCCCCTTTTCCCTGTTTTTTTTCAAAATCATATTGCGCAAAATATTTGTTCTGATCAAATTCCGCAGTATAACTCGCTTGTTTTTCACCTTGCGCTTGTTTATACTTGGGAATACCAACAAAAAACGCTTCTAACGTAAACCATGCGCTTACGCCTAAACAAACTTTTGCCCAAACACCCACAAATTTCTCTAATTTGTCAATCATCTGATTAAGATCAGCAATAAGCTCTTTCGTAGAATTAATCTTATCCTCAATTTTCTCTGGAGCAAGTTTTATCGCTCGTTTCTCAATAGGAATATGAAGATCAAAGATCGCTTCGCTATATCCAGTACGTGGACCAGCTAAAATAGTTACTTCAACTTCTCTGTCAGATTCTAAGTTAACCAGCTCGATAGGGACACCGCAAAAACTACTTTCAAGCAGATTATTTTCACTAACCCTTCTCACAGATTCCGGTATATCTCGCTGACCAGCTTCTCGTGATATTGTTTGTGCTCGTCGTTGGTTAAAAAATTCAGCATTAAAGTTAAGAGATCGTTGTTCTGTCTGGTCACACCGTCCATCTCGTTGAGTGCGTTTTTGAAACGTAACAGCGTTTGTTCCAATATTAGTTAATTGGCAATAATATTTTTTATTTTGAGTAGTATCCTCACAATAATAACCTTGAGTAAAATAATCTCCTTTCGCATAAGTACGTGCAGTATTATCAACACGTAAAACAGCACGTTCATCATTTTGACCACGACTGATTTTTCTTACAAGAGGAAAAAGATCGCCTTCTTCATAAGAAAAAGATCCCTTAAGTTCAGCAAAGAGAGAATTTATTTCTGTACGCGCATCTTCTGGTTTAGGAAGACCAGTAAGTAAAAAACGTGCAGCCTCTGAAGAATTAACTCCTTGATCCTGAAGACTTTGAACAATGAAATTATCCTTAACTGCTGTTTCTAAAGTACGAATAAGCATGTCACGAACATCGCCATTCTCGAGCTGCTCTACAGTATAAAAGCGCGCATACCATTCCCTCATTTGTGCTTCATCAAATCCTTCAA
>CAYIBE010000043.1:0-5756 GCA_964361555.1 Candidatus Woesearchaeota archaeon
AAAATTAATAGAAATTAAAGGTCTTTTTACAAACGAATATAATGTCGTTTCTTGCCCAACAAAAATATCAGGTATTTTTCCAATTTCCCAATTCCCCGTAGTTTCAAGATAACAATATTTTTTACCACGATATCCATAATAATATTCAGTTTCTCCTTTACAGAGAATACCAACACCAATATGGTCAGGAAATCTAACCAAAACAACATCATAGCCCATCTCTCGAAGTATTGATGCAGCTAAAAAGGACGTATCCTCACAATCGCCACCATCATCAAAAAGAGTTTCATAAGGAAATCTTGGATACTCATCAAAGCTAGTACTAACATCATCAGGCGTATGTGGCAAACTCTGAACAAAAGAAACCACAAGAAAAGGAAGATCTTCTTAACGCAGGCCATATTGAAATCCTATAGACCGAAACAAAGAAACAAGTTCAGAGATAGTAGAATCATCAAAAGGATCCGTAGCAAACAAATCAAAACTTCTTTCTCGTTCTCTCTCCTTATAAAACTGATAAACGTCCATCTCAAGAGGAAGCGCTATATGAAAAATACGATCATAATATGGCCAATCATATATCTTGGTAACAGTTTCTCGTTTATCACCTAACGGCCTCTTTGAAAACTGATCAACAAATACAACCTCTTTCTCGAGCAATACCGTACCAATTTTTAGTTCTTTCATGTTAATAACAGTAGGTAACTCTTTAACACATCCGCTAACAGCAAAAACTAAACAAAGTATAAGTAATAAAACCAGATATTTACGAGAATCATAATAAGAGGCACCCATTTTTAAAATAAGTTTCTCTTCATCTATAAAAATATTCCTCTTAATTAATAACGCCTTTCCCAACAATAAAAGTTCGTTCTGCCTGTGCAACCTGTCCTTTCTCCTTTTCAGGCAGTATAGTATACTGTTTAATGATTCCTTCTCTTTCTAAAGAAAGAAGGCTAAACTTCACACGCTGTCCAAATTGTGTAATAAGCCAACGCTCAGAAAAAGGCAGAGTATGATAATGTTCAATAATAAACTGAAGAACCTCGCGAGCGAAAGCGTCACGCACCATTCGTGGCAAAATAAGAGAATAAATGCCAGCAGGTTTTCCTTCAATAATCTTTCCCACACCAGTTGTTGCAAAAGGTTCAATAGCAAATACCTGTCCTTCTTCTAAACACGTATCATCCCCATTGTCAAAATTAGGGATGCTAGGCGAAGCATGAACTTGATATAAATCAACACGATGTCCAGACAAATTCAAAATAGGCAAAAAACCATAACGTTCGATAGTTTCCCGTATCACTTTGCCAATTGTTCTTACAGAAACACCAGGTTTCGCTATGCTAAGTGCTTCTTTCAGTGCCTCTTCTGCACTTTCTATAAGTTTTTTATAATTCGTTGTACCAATTTCAATAGTAATCGCAGTATCAGTAACAGCCCCATTTACATGAACGCCAATATCCAATTTAACAACATCTCCTCTCTTAATTAAACGCTCATCATTAAATCGAGGAGAGTCATGAGCAGCTAAATGATTAATGCCAATATCAACAGGGAATGCAGGTTTGCCACCAAGCGTCAGAATCTTCTCTTCAATTTTTTCAGCAATATCAACAAACCGCACACCTTCTTTTAATAAAGTAACGCCATATTCTCGCGTTTTCTTACAAATTTCTCCTGAACGTATGTAATCTTCCACATCACTAAAAAAGAAAAACGCTTTATAAAAGTTTATATACCTTCATTCATCAATAGGATGGTGAAGGGGTTTATTATTTATCCTACCTATAAAGTAGTCAACAATCAGGCACATATATACTTATTTGGCCGTCTAGAAAACGGTCAATCATTTGTAACAATCAATAAATTTCAACCGTATTTTTTTATAAAAACACACGATCTCAAAAAGGCAGAAAAGCTTTGGAAAATTCCGAAGACAGAACAAACACCATATACAAATTTTCATAAAGAAAACGTTTCAAAACTTACCTTTCACATCCCATCAGAGATTCCAAAAGCACGAGAAGTATTCCAAGAAGAAAATATTGAATGTTATGAAGCAGACATTCGTTTTGAATATCGTTTTTTAATTGATAAAAAGATTCAAGGGTCTATCGATATAGAGGGTGAATATGAATCAAATGACTTCATCGATAGAATATACACAGAACCAAAAATATCTCCGATAAACTATTCTCCACGTAACCTAAAAATACTCTCTCTGGATATTGAAACAAGTATAGACGGAAAAAAACTCTACTGTATTTCACTCTACGGGGAGAATTATAAAAAATCATTCATTATATCGAACAGCCAATTTAAAAATACTTCGTCATATTCCGATGAAAGTTCGCTCCTCGAAGATTTCAAAAAAGAAATTCAAAAAGAAGATCCAGATATTATTACAGGATGGAATGTTATTGATTTTGATCTCGATTTCTTATTAAAAAAATATAATCAACACGAGTTACCTTTTCAAATAGGGCGCGATAATTCTCAAGTGAAACTACGATTGCAAAAAGGTTTTTTTAGAGACAGCAAGGCAGAGATTTCAGGACGTGTTGTTCTTGACGGATTATCATTATTAAAATCGTCATTTATTAAAGTGCGAGATTACAAACTTGATACCGTTGCCCAAGATATCTTAAAACAAAAAAAATTAATAAAGCAGGAAGATAAAGGAAAGATTGACGAATTGTATAAAAAAAATCAGCAATATCTTTTAGACTATAATCAAAATGACGCGCAATTAGTGTATGATATTCTTAAAAAATCACAAACACTCGAACTCAGCATTCAACGCTCCATATCAACAGGAATGCCACTCGATCGTGTCTCTGCTTCTATTGCTTCATTCGATTCTTTATACCTCAAAAAAGCACGCGAAAGAAACTTAGTTGTTCCAACAGGAAAATTTTCAGAAAAACCATCGCCAATCACGGGCGGCTTCGTCATGGAATCAAAACCAGGAATTTATGATAATATTCTTGTTTTTGATTTTAAATCACTCTACCCATCACTCATGCGTACCTTTAACCTTGATCCCGCTTCATTTTTAGGAAAGAAAAAAGAAAAAAATGCAATAGAATCACCAAATGGAGTTTATTTCAGAAATGAAAAGGGCATTGTACCAGAAATTATTTCAGCGCTTCTCAAAGAGAGAGAAAAAGCAAGAGAAGATAAAAATGAACTTTCAAGATATGCAATAAAAATCTTAATGAATTCTTTCTTTGGGATTATGGCTTCTCCCTCATGCAGATTTTTTAACATGGATTTCGCAAATGCAATAACACATTTTGGTCAATATATAATCAAGTTGACGGCAAAGAAAATAGAAGAACAGGGATACGAGGTAATATACAGTGATACAGACAGCGTGTTTATTAATTCAAAATTAGAATCAGAAGACCAAGCAACAAAGAGAGGCAAGTTCATAGAAACAAAAATCAACAGTTTTTATAAAGAATTCATAAAAAAAGAATACAATCGCGAATCTTTCTTAGAATTAGAATTCGAAAAAAATTATATTCGTTTTTTAATGCCAAAAATACGTTCAGGAGAAAAAGGAGCAAAAAAGAAGTACGCTGGTCTTAAAAGAATAAATGGCAAAGAAGAGATAGAAATTGTCGGTTTAGAAGCTAAGCGTACAGACTGGACAGAGGCAGCACATGAGTTCCAAAAGGAATTATTAAATAAGGTGTTCTACAAGCAGGAAATTTCAGAATTTGTTAAAAAATTCATAAAAGATATTCGCGAAGGTAAGTATGATGACAAGCTGTTGTATAGAAAACAGCTAAGAAAAACAGAAAGTGCGTATGTAAAAACCACTCCACCACACGTTAAAGCAATCAGAAAATTAAAAAACTTCAATGGAAGAATAGTAGAATATTACCTTACAACAGATGGACCAGAAACAAAACAAACACTAAAACACAAACTAGATTACGACCATTATATAGCCAAGCAAATCAAACCTATTGCGGAGATGATATTGGTGTTTTTTAATCTAAATTTTGATGATATTGTAAAAGGAAGTAAGCAAGTAAAACTATTCGATTTTAAGTAACATTTAATTTCAAGAAACTAATAATGTTTGGTTATTTAATTTATGAAGAAAATCGTATTGCGGCTTGAAAACAAAAGTAAATTCTTTGTCAAAATAACCACAACAAAATTTGTCGAGAGGTATATCAGTACGCTTAGATAGCATTAGAGCATAAAAAAATATTTGTGTCGCAGCATATTTCTCTTTTTGTGCATTTGGTTTATAATCCCAAACCCAGATATTCCCATTTTCAACACGCAAAAGATCAATATGTCCAGTGAGAACATCATCGCTCTTAAACATCTTTTTGTATCCAGAAACTTCTTGGGGCAGAAGCCAAATAGGGATTTCCATAGCAATCGTTGTTTTATCATGTTCGAGAAGAAAATTTTGAACACACGAATGCGCATCACCAAATAGATCTTTATTCACATCTAAACCATAGCGCGCAAGAGAAGACATTTCATGACCACCAACTTCAAGAATATCATCAACTAATCTAAACTTTAAACAGCTGCTTCGAGGACCATTATTAAAGTACTGATGAGGGCAATGTTTCCCAACAAACTCAAGGTAACGTTTAAGAGAAACAAATCCATTATCAGGGCAAAGATGATCAATTTTTTCTTGATGTGTTTTGTAAATATATCTTCCGCCCTTATGATTGAGAAACACCTCTTGTATCATTTTATCCATCACAAACATTAATTGCCATAAAGAGACTCAATAAGGCTCAACCCTCTATCATTAGGCCAAATAAACAGACCATTTTTTGAATCTCTGATTTCCACAGACGTTAATTCATTCTCAATACCCTTAAGTTGCGATTTTGGCAATGAAAAAAACTGATAAACAGGAGGATGATCAGTTTCATCAATAGTGAAAGAACATGTAGTATGCGTACGAATACGTTCAGCTAACGCTTCATCGTCAGTAAAAACATCATAAGGCATAAAAAATGTAGACCAGACAAAGTTTATAAATTTTCTTGCTAAGAATGGTTTTTTTCAAATCGATATATATATATGATAATACCTAGAGAAAACAGAACACAAGAAGAGGTGAAGGAATGGAACGATCAAATATTATGCTATTGAGTCTTATTGGCATTCTCATTATCGGAATGCTCTTCTTTAATACAAACACAAAAACAACAGGTCAACAAATAAGAACACTACAACCTATTTCTCAACAACTGAGCGCATGCAGAATACTTACAGTACAGAGCGGAGATGAATTTATTGGACAAAGTTCATACGATCCTGATTGGTTATGGGATCTTGACAATCTTAATAGGGGAGTTATAGTGATTGAAAATGATTTTGTAAAAAATGATGATACAGATGACCCGCCAGGAGTCGGAGAATCATATTCATTGCCATACAATTATGCAAAAATCATGTTTGATCAAGAAAATATATATCAGGCAAAAGTTTCAATAAGAGATAGATTCGGTAATATTCTCGTAACTTCTGGTTGGCTAGCGCCAGGCTCTCCGATTATAGGATACTATGTCGACTCTATTCAACGCTTAGACAAATCTTCTTTTTTAGAATTAGGCTCCAATTCCCCATCAATAGAGAGCGCATTAACATCAGATGATCCAGATTATGGGAACAAGCTATTCATGGAAGCAGAACGAGCATCTATACGATACGTATTTTTCACAAATAATGTAAATGATTTAGCATCCGCTTCACCATCTACC
>CAYIBE010000044.1:0-4534 GCA_964361555.1 Candidatus Woesearchaeota archaeon
TGCACCGTTTTACCGAGAACATAGCCTAAACTAACAGCAATATCAGCACCAGGTTTGACAACAACATAATCACCATGTGCAGGAATAACATGTTCAGCACCAACCATGCGTATCAACTCCAAATTATCCTGTGAGTGTGGGTGTCCACTCGCATGAATATTCGTAAAAATACGAACGCCTTTACTTTTCAGATTTTTTTCTAATTTTTCTCGGTCTTTAATATTTCGTTCAACAGGAATAGTACGACAAGAAAAAATAACATGGTCATCTTTTTGAAACTTATAAGCAAGTTCATCATTAGCAATACGACTTAACACAGAATTTTTTTCTCCCTGATTTCCCGTACACACAACCAGATACTTACTCGAATTTTTAGAAATCTCTTTTAGTTTAGCAGCAATTTTTTGTCGATACGCAACAATATCAACATGATCAAAATTGACAATTTTTGCCTCTCGTGCAGCCTGTACGTAACGATTCAAACTTCGTCCTAAAAAAACAACTCTTCGTCCAAGTTTCTGACCACATTCAACAATGCTTTTCAATCGCGCAATATGAGAAGAAAACGTCGTAACAATAATACCTTTTCCTTTATTATCCGTATGTAATAAAACATCACTGAGTAATTCCTTAGCAACCATTTCGCTCGGCGTTTTTCCATCAATTTTACTATCAAGACTGTCTAAGATTAAGCACTTAACATCTTTTAATTCTTTAATACGCTCATAATCAGGTTTTTTTCCAAGAAGAGGGCTATTATCCAGTTTGTAATCTAAACAATAGGCAACTGCCCCATAGGGAGTGTGAACAACAATCATCGCACATTGAGCAGTCGAATGAGTGATATTCAAAAACTCAACAGAAAGCTTCTGTGTAATCTTCATCCTATTTCCCGTATTCAACACACGCAACCTATTTTGAACTCCCCGTCCCTTATCTTTAATAATTTTCCGCGCAACATTCATCGTATACGGTGTTCCAATAATAGGTGCACGATATTTGCCAGCAAGATAAGGCAATGCGCCAAGATGATCAAGATGCGCATGTCCAATAATAATAGCTTTCACTTGTTTTCGATCATTATCAAGAATCGTATCATCAGGAATAGCCTTAATATGTCGCAAATCATGAGCACTATAATGTTCAATTTCTTCTTCAATATCAATAACAGAAGGTAAGTACAATCCCATATCAAAAATGAGAATCTCATCATCAACATGAAGAGCAGTCATATTACGGCCAACTTCACTATATCCCCCAACAGCAATGATGCTCATTCCCATTATTCAACCCTCGTCTTACTGAATTTTTGAATACCGTAGAGAGCAAGGGCAATAAGAAGAATATAAACAAAAAGGATAGATAACGCCTGAGAAATAACATCAAAGGAGGATTGGAACAACATGATCTTTTTTAAAATACCTTCGCTAATGACAAAAGGATTAAAGTTTGCTACTCTTTTTAAAGATTCTGGTAATGTTTCCAAAGGCAAGATAGTACTCGAAAAAAACAAAAACAAACTTGCCAAGCTGATCGTTGCAAGAAGTGACGTTTCTTCAGACTTAAACAAATACCCAACAAGCATGCCAATAAGGATAAACAAAGAAACGATAAGTAATAAAGAAAAGAACACCATTCCTAAAACAGGAACAAGTCTTCCTTTAAAAAAGAAAGAAGAAACAGCAAAGATAATGCCCAATTGTAAAAACAAAACAAGAAGATTCGTAAAAAAATGCCCAAGAAGGAAGATACTATCATTTACAGGCGTAATAAAGTTTCTAAAGAAAGCAGGACTTGTTTTTTCACGAATAATTAAACTACTGCTGAGTAAAAGACTAATAAGCATAACCACAAGGACAATCAATGTAGGAAAAAGAAAACTTAAATGTGTTTTTTCAACAACAACAGGCGTAATATGCGTTCGTAAAGGGTTAACAACAGTTTCCGCGCGTTGCCCAGTTACAGAAGAAATAGTTGTTTGTAAGGTATCAAGGTTCGTATTAAGAGAAGAAAGAGTATCCGTACTTACCGCAAGAGTAGACTGAACACCCTCAAGTCCCTGAACAGCGCCGCTTGTAATATTCTGGAGCAACTCTTCCAAATGCTCAGTCTTATTTTTAACATTAGAAATCGTGGCAAAAACAGGGTCAAAGGGAGCACTACTTAGATTATTCTGATCAATAATAGAATCTAATTTTTGACTGATCTTCCCCAGATCAACCGCTTCAAGGATATTAAAATTAGCAGTAGTAATAGATCCGCTCACACCAGAAAGAGCATCAACAACTTCTTGATTTTTTTTATTCAAAACATCAAATTCACTGCGCGTAGATTCAATGGTATCATGACTCTGTCGTAAAGTACCAAGAAGAGCACTCGTCAATTGTAAGCTAATTTCAGAACTCGTGCTTTCTAATTTAGAAGAGAGAGCATCAATAACAATCCACACAATATTCACACGAGATTGATCAACATGAAAATCAAGTGCTTCTTCATCGCCGATCTCTAAACGAGGAGGAATAATAATACATACGTGCGTTTCTGAAACCTTTAAGCTCTCCAAACATTCTTCTTTGGTCTCAAATTTGATCAAAGAAAATTGCTGACCACCCAAACTATCAAGAACCGTATTCGCTAATTCGCTATACTCTTCAGAATACGCTCCAACACGGATATCATAGATATTAGAAGTATTATACGCAGAGCCAACAAGGGCAATAATAATAAGTGGTCCTAACAAAACAATGAGCGAAGAACTTTTACTTCGCTGAATCAGTTTAAGATTCTTTCGTATAATCATCCACAACAAAGGAAAAAACAGAAATTTTTCCTGTCGTTGCAATGGCTTATCCTTGTTTTCTTTTGACATTTTTCGTTAATATTGAAAAAACTTCTCCAAGATTTGGTTTTCGGATATCAGCAAGAATAATATGATCATTATTCCTCTCTACCATCGTCAAAACTTTTTTTAAAAGATCGATGGAGTTTTTCTTTGATGGAACATAAATAATAAGCCGTCCATTCTCCACAACGGTTTTAAATGAACGTAATAATGTACGATACTTCTGATAATCGCCTCGTTCCAGAACAAGATGAATTTTATCGCCAGAAGGATAAGAAGCACGAAGATCATGGGGCGTTCCAACACGCAATACAGTTCCTTGTGAAATAATAGCAATCTCATCGCATAAATATTCTGCTTCACCAAGCAGATGCGTAGTAAAAACAACAGTCGTTCCTTTTTTATTGATATCGCGTATAAGATTCAATAAAGAAGCGCGCAAATGAGGATCAAGATCTTCTGTAGGTTCATCTAAGATAAGTACGCTAGGATCATGAACTAACGCGCAGGCAATATCTAAACGACGTTGCATGCCTCCAGAAAGATTTTTTGCAAGAACACGACGAGCTTCAGTTAAGTCAACAAGGTGTAAAACATGAGCAATGCGAAGATCAAGAAAAGTATTCGCTAATCCGTAAAGTTTGCCAAAAAAACGAAGATTTTCTTCCGTTGTTAAATTATCATAAAAAGCATCTTCTTGTGTAGCAAAGCCAAAACTCTGGTGAATAAGTTTTCGTTGTTGAAAAATATTCTTTCCATTAAATAAAATAACGCCATCTGTTGGTTTGTAAAACCCAATCATTAAACGCAAAAGTGTTGTTTTCCCACTCCCACTTTCTCCAATAATACCCAGAATTTTTCCTGGCTTGATTTCTAAGTGAACACGAGAAAGCACAAGATGTTTTCCAAAGGATTTTTGAATATTCTGAAACTTAACAACACCCGGTGTTTTTGAAAGAGAAAGATCTTCTGAAGAAAAAGTAACTGTACTAGAAGAAGGAACATCCTTTCTCTCAGTCAGTCTCCCAACAAGCTGTTTGTAAGGGGAAAGAAACTGTTTTTGTTTCACACTCTTTTTTGCTCTGCCAGGTAATTTGAGCATTACAGAGTAAATAATTTCGAATATTTTTAAACCTTTCTACCAAAAACATTATAAAGAAAGAAAAAAGAAACAAAATACAGAAAAAAGGGGGAAAATGGCAGTAGAAATCTGGATTAATACCATTCTAAAAGTAATTTTCGTAGTTATTGGTGGTCATATCGCAATAACAAAAGTCGTGCCACTATTGAACGAATTTCTTCTGAGTTTTATTAAGAATCAAAAATCTGTGGACGCATTCACCTCATTAATAGATATTTACATCTTAACACTCGTAGGACTAAAAATTGTTGAGTTCGCACTAGAAACAGAAAACAATATCGTACAGTATATTGGTGTATTAGCTCCTGGTTTTGAAGTATTATCAACACTATTTGGATATTTACAGTGGATTCTTCTCGCGTTAATTGTTGTTGTGGCATTAAAAAATTATAAAGCATGATCAAGCGTTTATCTCTAATGATGTATGCATGAATCAGTTTCTTGTTTTAGTTATATTCTACCACAGAATTCTATGTAATAAATTTAACCCTACCATTATGAAAAAATAGATATATTTATAGATGAAATGCAATTGAAGCCAGAAATTGTAA
>CAYIBE010000044.1:4544-5616 GCA_964361555.1 Candidatus Woesearchaeota archaeon
AATAGATATATTTATAAATATGTAGGTATAATATAATCCATGGTGAATATAAAGAAAAGGATTGTGTCCGGAAAAGAATACTTTTACTTAGAGCACAGTATACGAGAAAAGAGAAAAATTATAAATAAGACAAAATACCTCGGGAGCTCTATTCCGGAAAACATTGAGAAGCTAAAGAAGGAATTCATGTTAGAGTTATACAAAGAAAAATGGTTTTCTTCGCTAGAGAAAATTAAAGCGAAATATCAACAAGAGCAGAAAAAAATGCCAGTTTCTGCTAAGGTTAAAGAAAAACAAACCTTCGCAATTAAGTTTACGTACAACACTCAAAGAATTGAAGGTTCAACTTTGAGCTTAAAAGAAACAGCAAATCTTCTTGAAAACGGAATAACTCCTAACGAAAAGCCAATCAGAGATGTTATTGAGGCAGAAGAACATAATAAGGTATTCTATAAAATGTTAGACTATAAAAAAGACCTTTCTTTACAAATTGTTCTATACTGGCATAAAAAGCTCTTTGAAAAAACAAAACCAGATTTTGCTGGAAAAATTAGGAATCATCAAGTTGCTATATCTAGGAGCAAGTTTATACCACCGATACCTGCAGAATTAGATGTAGAGTTAAGAGATTTTTTTGAATGGTACAACAAGAATAAAGATAAATTAAACACTGTTGAGGTGGCTGCCTTGGTTCATTTAAAGTTTGTTAGCATTCACCCATTTTCAGATGGAAATGGCAGAATTTCAAGATTAATGATGAATCTTGTTTTAGACAAACATAATTACCCGATGTTGGATATTGCTTATGAAAAAAGAAATAGCTATTATGCCGCGCTAGAAAGGAGTCAAGTTAAGAAAGACACTTCTCCATTCTTAAACTGGTTTTTTAGGAGGTATATACAAGAATATCAAAATCTATTGAAATAGTCCGTTATGGACGAATCAGTCTCTATGACAAAATCGTTCGAAACTTAGTCTAGACATTTACCAAAAAATTATTTCTTCGCAATCTCCACAACATATTTCGCCTTTTTTCGCGGAACAGCAATCTGAAATGGTTTAAGGTTTAAAC
>CAYIBE010000045.1:0-5587 GCA_964361555.1 Candidatus Woesearchaeota archaeon
GATTATATTTATCTTATTGGTGTTATTGAACTTCTTGTTGCTGTGTTCTTGCTTGTTCCTTTTACGCGAAAATTTGGTTCTTTTCTTGTTTTTGCGTATTTTGGTGGTGCTATTGTAACGCACTTAATTGCTCGGGAGATTACTAACGCAGTTTTTCTTGTTGTTTTTTTGATTGTGTTTACTATTGTTTTGTTTTTTGTTTATCCGAGGATGATTCGTCGCTAATATTTTTATGACTGAAATTTTCCGTTTTGAAAAAGAAATTTTTGAAGTGTTACATCGTAAAGGATGGAATGTATATCACTCGACCACTGTACGTACTCCTCATGACTGTTTTGAAGCGATTCGCGCTGGTCCAGTTCAGACTCTTGTTCTTGAAGAACGATACGCTGTTCTTCCTCGTGCAGATGAGGATAAGGATCCTGAAAAAGTGTATGCTGCTCTTGAGAAACTTGCTGTACGATTAGATCGAAATGATCCGACGATTGAGATTGATGGTGAACGTTTTCCTTGGACTGGATTTCGACCTCGAGAAACAGAAGTTAAAGTAAATACACCTGTTGGACATTATCTTTACTATCCTGCTTTTCTCTCTGCTTTAGAAACGATTGTTCAGGTTTAATAAAAAACTATCTTACACCTACTGTTCCTGGCGTCGCACTCTTTAGCTCACATTCTTAAAGTAGAATTAAAAGGATAAATTTGTTTACCTTCTTATTCTTGTGTCTACATAGAAAGACTTATAAATATTGTAGACATAACTTCTATATGGCATTCACAGAAATCAGGAATATTAATGGAAAAAAATATTATTATAGAGTTATCTCTATAAGAAAAGGGAGTAAGGTTTCAAAAAGAAGAATATATCTTGGAACTGGATTATCAAATTTGGAGATTATAGAAAAAGAAAAGGAAGCAGATAAAAAAATGTTGTCTGAAAAGATAAAACCAAACAAAGAAATAGAAAAGATTAAATCTAAAATAACAAACGTCTTAAAGAAAAATAAGGTTAGTAGGGCTGGAATTTTTGGAAGTTATTCGAGAGGCGAGCAAAAGAAAAATAGTGATATTGACATAGCTGTTGAAATTAATGATAAAGATATGAGTTTACTTGGTTTTATAAGATTAATTAGATTACTAGAAGAATTATTAAAAAGAAAAGTTGATTTGGTTGAATATAACGCAATAAAATCAAGAATAAAAGAAAGAATACTTAAAGAAGAGATTAGGATAATATGAAGAGAGATATTGGGTTATTTATTGAAGATATATTAAATAGTATAAAGAACATAGAAGAATTTTCCAAAAAGTTAGATAGAGAAAAGTTTTCTAAAGATAATCTAAGACAAAGTGCAATAATCAGGCAATTGGAGATAATTGGAGAAGCAGTTAAAAATATGCCTGATTCTTTCAGAAAAAAATATCCAAAAATAGCTTGGAAGGATATAGCCGGATTTAGAGACATATTGAGCCATGCTTATTTTGGAGTAAATTTAGATAGGGTATGGAAAATAATAGAGAGTGACTTGCCAAAACTTAAGGAAGAAATAAAAAAAATAAATATTAATGAGATTTAAAGTTAGTTTGTTAGAAAAGATTACTTTTTTTGTCTATTTGTTTACACAAAGGAGATATGTTTTTTGACCAAATTTTTAAGAAATTATATCCTTTTAGAGAATCCTTTTACACAGAACATCACACTTATTGCTTAGAAAAGATTAAAAGAACATGTCTCGCGTTCTCATTATGGGCCTTGAAAGAGTAATAAGTAATCTTCGCACTATACATCCAGCATAAAGTTCGTCGTTGTTTCAGCCTGTGTATGTTTCTCTTTTAGAATAGGAAGTTTTAAAAATCGTTATTCTGGGAATAATGAACATGAAAGTTAAGATACATCACAGAACTTTTGAGTATTTCGGTGGAGAATGCGGTATCTATAAAAATGATACTCCCATTAGTTTTAATTATGCGAAAATGGATAAGTCTCTGCTTGTTAGCGCGATTAACGGCATGTCAAGAGAAGAGGCTATTCTCGCGGTAACGCAACTTCGAGATAACTCTGCAGAACAAACAAAACTAGAAGCTGCTCCTCAGAATATAGGATTTCCCCTTTTAAGAAGAATTCCTGAACCAACACCGATTGGCGAGGTTAGAGCACATATTGAGAATACTGTGAGATTTAGTGAAGCTATCTTGAGAGTATTAAACGAGGAATAATCTCGATCTATCTTTGACTAATATTTAATGATGTTTTTAGTGTAATGGATATTCTGTCATCTAAATGTTTTTAAATTTCTTAATGATTCTTATTATATGGCTGAAACAGTAATTGCATTATCGCCTAGACAGAAACATGTTGAACAATTCTGGAAGAGTAGGCAAGGTTCATTTTCAGTTGAGGACGAGCAACGCATATGCCATGCTTACGAAACACATGTGCTGGG
This sequence comes from Candidatus Woesearchaeota archaeon, assembly GCA_964361555.1. Taxonomy (GTDB): domain Archaea; phylum Nanobdellota; class Nanobdellia; order SCGC-AAA011-G17; family JACPIM01; genus CAYIBE01. The sequence continues at coordinate 2,445 of CAYIBE010000045.1, forward strand.
AACAACAACTTATGATGAGATGAGCTTAGTCCATGCTGGTGTTAAATCAGGCAAAGAAGATTATACTTCTTTTTACAGAGAACTCTCAGATATTTTAAATCCAACCCACGAAGAATTCGAGGCACTCGCTTTGGAGGGATTTGATTGGGTAGGACTCATACACTTATTGGCAAGCTCCCATGGTTATTCTACTGCCAGACCAGCAGGACGAATTTTGGCAAACATGCATGCGAATAAGTAATGTATTGTACATCTCTAAGAAGCTCTTTGTTTATCCTCTGTATCCTTTCTTGAACATGTTTCGTTTACCGTATCTCTCTTCTATCGTTCTGTCTCTTGTTCTTATTCTTTCTTTACAGTAGTTACAAATGAAAAGATATATAAACACGTACAACTTCTCTCTTGTATGAATAACGATAAACCTATTGGAACATATCGCTGTGCAGCATGTGATAGCCTCTGGGATGGAAATGAAACATATCGAGATCCTCAGTCTCTTGCACAGATCCTTACTTGCGGTAATCTTCTTTGTGGTGCTAGTGTTAGAAGAATTAGTGATCTCCCTAAAACTGAGTATATGGCACGTTTAGAGAATAAAGTAGGCAATGCATTCCTTCTTAAAAACACTGTTTAGGAATAAATATTTTTAATATTAATATTACTATCTGGACTATCACAACGTTTAAATAAATGGAGTACTCCTTATCTACTAAGAATATTATGGAGGAATTCCTATGAAACTAAAAAACCTATTTTTAATTTTTGGTTTATTAATTGTTGGATCTCTTACAGCATATGCACTATCAGACGGTACATCACTTTTAGTTACCAATGACTGGGAAGAAGAGCCAGATGCTGCTTGTACTCCAGGAACTACCTATTGCTACACCAATACGCAAGGCGGTCATTCACACACTTGTCAAAATAGTGGAGCATGGGGACCAGTAGTGCACTGTAGCACCTATAATCAGAAATGTAGTACGCAGGGCCCCGGTGGTCGATGCGTTTTTTAGATTTTTTTCTTTTTATTTTCTTAACTGTTCTATTCCTCTCTTGATTCTTGAAGTTAATTCTGCTTCATGAGCATAATATATCTGTGATGGGTTCGGTAATTCACTCACGTTCTGAGATAACGTTCCTAATGTGTAAAGAAGTAATGCTGATCCGTAATCCCAATGCGCAAATCGATCTGTCATGGCATGCGTTGTTACACCTGGTGCAGAGGTAAACCCTAGTGATGTTGGCACATGTGGGAGATACAGAATAACCGTACCCTCTCTAAATCGGTTTTTTTGTGCAATGGACACAAGTTGTTCTAGGAGATTATATTCGTGCTGGACTTCTTGCATCTCTTTTATTAATGAGATAGATGTAGAGAAATCATCGTTTGGTCCTCCGCGTAAGATTATTGCTTCTTTTGATTTTTCAAGTAGATTAAGAATTGGTTCTGCTGGTACCCATGGATCAGTTGTTATGATGTTCTGCTGTTCTAAGAAAGAAAATGTATCTTCTAGTTTTTTTCTTGCCTGCACGAGATGTTCAATAACTGGTAATGGAACGGAAAGAGAACGCAATTCTTCTTCTGCCGGAAGAGCCCTACGTTCAACACTAATATTTTTTGAAGAAGCCCACTGTTCTATTTCTTCTCGTACTTTCTTACTGGTATACCCTGCAACATAGTTCATGTGTTCACTTTGGCCGTGAAACAATCTCTGTGCGAATAGCACTGCATTATGATAACGCTGGTCTATATACGGAGGAAAACACCCGTTTGCATAATCATGAAACTGTTTTTTGAAAAGGTTGTGACGTTCTGCATGAGAGAGGTTCATCTCTTTCGTTCCAAGAATTATTTTTTGCTTCGTATCAATCCAGCGACCTATTTTTGAATACTGTTTATTTCTTTCTTGTTCTTGTAAGGAGTATTTAATTGCTTGACTCTGGATATCTGTAAGAACTCCCCGATTTTTTCCTTGTAGAGTTGGACTTTCATCGTATGCGCGTGCAAACCAAAAATGTTGCGGAATATCTAGATCAAGAGAAATAAGAAGTTCATTGTTTTGTTCATTATAATTAATACCTGCCTTTCCGAATCGAGCGATTGCTTCGAGGATAGCGAGACTATCCATATTTGGTTCTGGAGAGTTTATCGGGAAGCCCATTGTGTAGTGACGGAAATCCTCATCAGTAAGTTCTACGAGAGATGATGTCAATGTGCGCCTTGCATGGAGAAGAGCTTGCGCGTTTTCTTTTGCTTTTGACCAATCACGCGGATCAACTTCTCCGATAAGATTTAAATCACCTTTGTGAATCTGATACAATGCAAGTACAGGAATTCCTTCGAGACGAGTAAACAATGATGGATTCTTTCCTTCACTTTTCCTATAAAACGTTGCAAGAACAGTATCGTTTTCTTTTTGAATTGACTCTTCTAAACTTTTTTTTGTTCCTATCTTATCAAGATACAGACAGTTTGGACAATTTTCTCCTGTGAAATATCCGAATACGTATTTTGATTCTGTTATTGATCGATCAAGCGGAAAAAGTGTTATTTGTTCATCCATATACTTTTTTTCTTCGAGGATATCATCGAGATGTGCTGTTATTATGGGTGCTGTTTTTCTGTATACGTTTGGCAGAGGCAAGGGCTGATGGTTTCCACTTTTTACAGGTGTCTCTTTATTATACAAAGGATCAGGAGTTGATAAAAAAAGATCTTCCATGTATGCTTCATGTAATTGTGTGATATAGAAGTAACTCATATATCCTAATATTCCTACTCCTATAGTTGTTCCTATTTTTTTTAAATTTTTCATGTTATCACTTTTCTGTAGGAATAGAATATCTCTTTCTATATAAATCTGACGGAGCACGCGTATTTTTATTATCACAACGTTTAAATAGAAGGAATGAATCACATATCAAAGTAAGGGGGGAAGATCGTTATGAAGCCAGAAGATCGAAACTTATTTTTAATTTTTGGCTTATTGATTGTTGTATCTCTTATAGTATATGCGCTATCAGGAGATACGCCCCTAGCTACCACTGATGGAGAACCGGATCCAATACCCTGTGAAGGTGGAATGTGTGATGATACTCCGCTACTCGGTGGCAGAAGTGACTGCGGGAATCCTGAAGGTGTT
>CAYIBE010000046.1:0-5546 GCA_964361555.1 Candidatus Woesearchaeota archaeon
GGTATTGAAGATTATGTGGAGGTTCCAGATAACACTAGTCTCGATGTCACTGGGGAAATCACGTTAGAAGCTTGGGTTAAACCAGATTCCACACAGGCAGGAAGAATCGTTTGTAAAGATAATCATGCATCTAATTTAAGAAGTTATTGTTTAAGTTACGGTGATCCAGGTAGTCAAAGGTTGAGATTTTTCTTCTGGAATCAAAATAACCAAGATGTTATTTTAGACTCTCTATCTACTATACCTCTTAATGAATGGACTCACGTTGCCGCTACTTTCAAGCCCAATGATATGGTTAAAATTTATATTAATGGAACTTTGGACAATTCAGCGACAACAACAGCAACAAGCATTAGATCCACAACTGTCCCCTTAAGAATTGGTTATGCCAAGAGTGATGGAGCTCCTTTCCAAGGAAAAATCGATGAAGTGCGCATTAGCAATATCGCACGAGACCCTTGTGAGTTCAATGTCAATGTGAGTGGTTGCGATACGACACCAAAATTAAAAATATTAGCTGTTCCTTTAAACTGGAGTGGAAATCAATCAGATTTTAGAGAAACTGTAGAAAAACAAATAAACTTTTTTGTAAATGATACTGATTTAGCTTTATGTGATAATCGAATTGTGATTGATCTATTTGATGTAGCAACTCAAAATTTTTCAGATTTCGAAGGAGATGAGAATAACAGTAAGTTGTTTTCTATAGATTTATTTGTTTTAAGCTTGATAGGATTGGAATACTTTAATTATGATATAATTTTAGGTATAACTGATAATGAACCTAATTTGGGATTAGGATATCATGGTATCACAAGAACATCTTGGATAGGTGCAAATAAATTCACATTATACGAACATTTGGCATCACATGAGATCGGACATCAGTTTGGGTTAGAAGATGAGTATTGCAGTAATCCTGCGGGTGCGGCAGATTCGCGATGTAATGATGGTGGCCCACCATTCAATGGTACGGATATAAATTATTTAGATAGTAACTTGGCTTGCAATCCAGCTGAAGGTGGTGGATGTTGTGAAGCTTTAATTAATGGATTTCAATTTCCTCTTTGTGAAGTATCTAATTATGAAGGAGCATGTTGTCTTGGCAATCAAAATCCAACAGGTGGAGTAGCTACGATGAGTTTTACAGATGCTTCATTAATATGGCCTGGAAAGAGAACGCATGATACACATAGTAGATCACATCTTTCAACTTTCTCTAAACTTAGTTGTGCTGGTCCAGGAACACCTAAACCTGCAATGGAAATAAATTTCTTCTTGTATAACAATGATACTATAATTAATGATACTCTTAGACAACTTAATGCAACTATAAATGCTCAATACAACTCTTCTAGTGATTATAATTTTGTAGTGTTGGATAATCAAAATATTACTTTAATTAATCAGAGCATAGATATAGATTTTGGATATAATGGTCCTATACTTTTTGGTTATAATTATTCATCTGTAACTGATAAACCTGTTGAGTTTAGTTATAGATTTGAATATAATCCTAACATGTATGAAGCAAAATTATACCATAATAGTAATATAATCTATTCAAAAATTTTAAATTTCTGTAATACCAATAGTATTTGTGAGAATACTGAAACCTATTTAAGTTGTCCCGTTGATTGTCCACTCAACCAAACAGATAACATTTGTATAAATGAAGATGAAGGCGTTTGTGATCCTGATTGTGCATTCGGTACTGATGTTAATTGTGCGCTAGACTTAATTAACTTAACTAACTTGACACAAAACGGAACACAAGTTATCTATGAATTAATTGTAGAAAATTTTGCAAATCTTACCATGGAAAATATTGAATGGATAGTAGACACTGGAGAAGTTATAGAAAATAGCACTATAGTATTCAATTTATCTGCGAATGAAGATATATTCATATTTTTTGAGAATGTATATGGTGGTTCAGGAAATTATCGAGTAAATGCAACCGTTAAGAGTGGAAATTTTGAAGACTCAGAGGAGTTAAACATAACATTATAGGGGGTACAAACGATGCGTATAAAAACTTTAATTTTAGCAATTTTATTGATTGTTATTTTAATTAATGGATGTTTCTATGAAAATAAATATCAGGATAACATAACAAAAGAACAAATTATTATGGATCTAAAACAAGAGAAAGACATTAAAAAAATAGTAGACTTCTGCTTCTTAGAGCCAACAAGGCTTCGTGTTCTTACTAATTGTCCAAGAGAGATGTTTTGTGCGGGACCAAGATGTTTAAATGAGATATTAATTTTATTTAAGGGAGAAGAGAAGATACCATCTTTGTGTTTCGAAATAGAGAATAAGATGAATCAAATCGCAGAGCAACAGAAAATAATAATGGATGAAAATTGGAAAGCAGAAAATTGTATAAAAACTTACGGCGAAAAACAAAAATGATAGACACAATTTTTTGTCATAATCTAATTTGTGAGAATACAGAAAACTATGAAACCTGTCCATTAGATTGTCTTCTCAACCAGTCAGATCACCTCTGCTTAGCATATGATGATGGTATCTGTGATCCTGATTGTGCTATAGATGTTGATCCTAATTGCGGATTGGATTTGGTAAATTTAAGTATTCTTTTGCAGAATAGCACACAGGTGATCTACGAATTTGATGTACAAAACTTCGCAAACCAGACAATGAATAACATTACTTGGTCATTTCATACTGGAGATATACTAGAAAACTCAAGTATAAATTTTAGTCTTAATTATTTAGAAGATATATTTGTCTATTTCGAACACGTCTATAATAATACAGGTACTTACGCAGTGAATGTTACTGTAGAAAGTGAGATATTCAAAGATGAGGAAAGTATTAATATAACCATTTAAGGAGGAAGAATATGAAAAGAGTTATAAAAAATAAAAGAATGCTTACTACAATAGCAATAATGATTTTACTAATATTGGGAGTTTACAGTATCATGACCTTTTTAAAATCTCAACAATATCTCCCCTATGAAAGGGAAGAACCGCCACAATATGCTACTGGTTTAGTAGAAATATATTTTCTTTCTAATATCGATGATGATCCTGTGAAAGCAGAAGAAAAAATAATAATGATGGTCCAGAGTACAAACATTCCTATATTAATAAAAGAATCCAAAAATTCAAACAAATATATAGTTGTTAGTGTACCGCCTGGTAAAGAGGAGGAATATATCCAAGAGCTCAATAAACAGTATCCACAATATATACAAAAAATAGGGAGATATGCTCTTAGAACCCTTTAAAATGAAAAATAAAAAAATATTAATTTTATTTTTGATTTTTGGAATTTTCATAAATGGTTGTATCAACAACCAAAAATGGGAACCTTCAGAGTGTCCTACTTATGGTATATTAGTATACAATGGTGATGAGTATATAACAGATGGAGAAAAAGCAAAAGAATTATTTACTAGATATTCGTTTAATGAAAATCCAACATTATTGCAACAGTCTGAGATAAGTGAAATGGCTTATGGCAGTGATAAAACTTTTGATGGAAAAGAAGTAAATGGATGGAGACCATTACCTCATAAAAACTTTATTGTAACAAAAGATGGAAGGGTGTATCTTTTTGCCGCTTGTGAGTGATCAATAATGCCTCTCTCCAACTTTTCTACAATTTCTGAAGGAGATGATTACTCAGTCACAGTTCTTACGACAGATGGCTTCAACACTGCTACTGTTGAAAGTGGCATATTTTGTGTTAGTAGCAATGTATCAATATGTGGTCTAAATTTACTTGATACAAATCAAACAATAGCTATATTTGAGTTTATGATTACTAACACACTCAATAACACACAAGAAGACATCAATTGGACATTGGATACTGGAGACGCAAACATTACATCGACAATAAACTTTAACCTCACTGCCTATGAAGACATCTTTGTCTATTTCGAAAACATTTATAATCTTTCAGGCACTTATGCGGTAAATGTTACTGTAGAAAGCGGTATTTTTAAAGACGAGGAGAGCATAAATATAACTATATGATGGAGGTAAAAACAATGAGCAGAAAAAGTTTAATATTTTTTGTTACTGGTCTATTGATTTTAATTAATAGTTGTCAAGAATTCGATGACACAGATACATTTTTAGGAGATGACCTTTGTGAAAAAGACCCTTATGGCGAATGGAAATCATTAAGTAATGAATGCGATTATCTATGTAAAGAAAAGATTGCTGAACTAAAGATAAAATGTCAAGATATAAGGACACAAGGATGTTATTGTGGTGAAAGTAGATGTTGGAATGGAGAATCATGTCAGCTTATTAACGAGGAAGATTAATAATGAGCTTAACATTTTGTGACAACACAGAAAACTATGAAACCTGTCCATTAGATTGTCTTCTCAACCAGTCAGATAACCTTTGTTTACCTTATGATGATGGTATCTGTGATCCTGATTGTGCTATAGATGTTGATTGCGGATTGGACTTAGTCAATTTAACAAATATAACACAAAATGGGACGCAAGTCATTTATGAAATATTTGCAGAAAACTTTGCAAATCTTACTATAGAAAATATAGAATGGTCCAGTCTATTTAGGAAAATGTTATAATGATCAATGTATTAGATATTAGATTAGAGGATTATTCAGAATGAACCTCAAAAAACTCCAGCCAAGCTTTGTATTCTTTTTCTTACTTATAGTGCTGGTTGGAGCAACTCTAGAAGAGAGTGCCGAGCTTGCAGTCAGTGACACGACACTTAATCAGGAGAACAACATTTCTTCTGACGTTAAAGAACAAGTAGACAATGTTTTAACAGGAGCAGTCGTTGTTACTGAAAAAACAGAACAAGAACAACCCCTTTCTGAACAACTCAAAGATATTCCATTTGATGATATAGCAGAGGACCAACAGGAAGATGGTCAAGACCTTCCAGTAGAAGAGGATATACCACAAGAAGAACCTCCAGTAGAAGACCTCTTCGAAGGCCTAGAACCTCTATTACCAGGACCAAAGCCAGAATCTATCGGCATGGATAATCCACCAGGCTTTACCCAAGGCGAGCAGTGGGAACGAACCTGCACGACAACAGAATGTACACATACAGTTTACTCTTATCAGAAATATTATGAAACTAGTGGACGATGGCAATCCATCAATGAGCAGTTTTATAGTACACCCTGTCAGCAAGGCTATGATTTCTGTGTTGTAGATAACCTCTATCAAGTTCATATGAAGTTGTATCCAGATAGTTCTAATGCTATGCTTTTTACCTTCAATGGAGTAGACTTCAAGTTCAAACCGCATGCACTTGCATTTGCAACGACTATCGCCCGACAAAATATTAGTGTTGTTCAACGTAGCCCAGCACAAGTCACGAATAATCGAGCAACATATCCTTCAGCGTTTACCACTAATTTTGATGTACAATTTATGTACTTACCGAGAATGTTCAAGGAAGATATTATCATTAAAACAAAAGAAGGATTACCGCAAGCAACGCTTTCACAAAATAGACGAGAGATCACGTTTGATGCTGAGTTCACCATTGATGTTGGGGCATCGACAC
>CAYIBE010000047.1:0-5499 GCA_964361555.1 Candidatus Woesearchaeota archaeon
CAACAGAAACGCCCCTCATGCCTGAACCGTGGAAACCGAGCTATGCAAGATTCAAAAAAGAGTTTGAAAAACAAACAGTAAATAAAGAGACGATGCTGATAGGTCACAGCTGTGGATGTGCATTTTTAGTGCGATGGTTAGAAGAAACAAAGCAAAAAATACGCAAGCTCATTCTTGTTGCTCCTTGGAAAATTCCGTATCGGGAAGATGGCAGTGATAAGGCATTTTACACCTACTCTATAGATAACACAATCAGAGAGAGAGCAAGGGATATAATCATATTTACAGCCGATGACGAAGAGGAAGATGGCAAAAAAAGTGTAAAAATATTCCATGCAGTTTTACAAGGGAGAATAATCGAACTCGAAGGACACGGGCACTATACATTAGAGGATATGGGAACAGAAGAATTTCCAGAATTAATAGAAGAGATCATAAGATAAGATTTACGAAGAAAAGAACCAAAAACCTTTATAAAGATTATAAAACGAATTCTTGTCAAGCCGCGATCGCATAACCTGGTATTGCACTGGATTGCTAATCCAGGCCCGCAAGGGCTTCTGGGTTCAAAGAGTTTTCATGAAGTTGCATAAGCTTTATGATGATTGAAAGTCCCAGTCGCGGCGTTGTTATTTTTTACACAATGCCCAAACAAAACCTGTACAAGATAACAAAAAGTACAATTAAAAAGACACCCTAATAGAGATAATAAATAATGGAACAAGAAATGATTCAAACACAAAAGAGGAGGCACGAAGAATTAAAAAATGTTCTTGCATTAGCAAAAATAAAAGAAGAAGAATTTATACAAAAATAGGTAGTAATAATCCTAAAACACTAACGAAATGCTTATAAGAGAAAAAGCCTATTAGATATAGTTATGATAAACAAAAATAAAGTAGAAAAAATTTATCAAAAAATTAAGGATAAATTAAAAGGTCAAGAAGGAAAAATAATAGCAATCGATGTTGATAGTGAGGACTATTTCATTGGTAACGATCCTATGGAAGCATATGAAAAAGGCATAAAAAAGCATCCTGGAAAAGAGTTCTTTTTTAAACGTATAGGCACAAAATATCCGTTTGTAGTTGGAGCATTTTAATAATGAATGGGCGTTACTTATTTGGGTTGCCTTTTTTTACAATAAGTATAAATTCTGAACAAATTGAGTTTTTAGTCGATACAGGTTTCAATGGTGCTCTTTTATTACCTTTAAGAAAAATTCACGAGCTTAATCTCAAAAGAGTTGGATTTACAGAATATGCTATGGCTGATGGATCTGTTGTGGCTAGTGAGATGTTTTCTGTAGAGATTAAATGGCTTAATGAAAAAAGACTAGTCAGTGTCATTGGATCAGATTCTGATTTTATGCTTCTTGGAATGGAACTTCTAAGAAATGCTAAGACAACATTAGAGCCTTCAAAAGAATTGTTAATTATAGAATCATCTGGAGCAAATTGACACTCAATTTAAAAAATATCTTGATTAATCAATAAATCTCCTCTTTCTGTAATCTTGCAATCTAATGGTTGATTTATCTTCCATCCTTTAGCAAGGACTATTTGTTTTGGTAATACTATCATAAACGACTCATTGTTTTTTATTAGTTTCATTTCTTCTTTATCTCCAAATTGCCTCTCTTTTACCCAGGATATTCAACGATCCCCTGGTAACATTTTCCATAAGCACATTCACATTCTGGAGATTTTTCTGGATCACACTTTCCAGCATCTATGCAGTCTTGGGCGGTCCTACATTCCATCTCATCATAACTACTACTTTCTGGAGTACAACCAGAGAATAATAATACTCCTATGATTAAAATATAAATCAATATTTTCATTTATTTCGCCTCTTTTTCTAAAGTTATATTAATCTCATATTCTTAAAAGAATGTCATTTTGCTATTTAAACTTAGATGTAGATTATGATACTTTAAAAGGCTCAAAATAGAAATATTTATATACTGACTTAATCTCCTAATCTTGATATGGAAATCAAATCTTTAGAAGGTCCTAGTAAATTTCTAGATGTTGTCGGAGATTCTCCTCGAAATAGGATTCTTGATTTTTTACTAGGGGAAATAAGCTATGATTTTACCTTAAAAGAAATAGCTCAAAAAAGTAATGTTGGATATGCAACTATAAAAAGAATTTGGCACGAGTTTGTTAAATCACATTTAGTGAAAGAAACAAGAAGGGTTGGAAAGGCTATTTTTTATACGTACAATAAGGATAGTCATGTTGGTAAGGCAATGAGAACATTCTACTTGGACGTTATCATAAATGAAGTAGAAAAAGAAGCAAACATTGCAGAGGAAATATCTGCTTAAATCATTATTTAGACCATCAAGGAGAAACAAGAATAAAAGAGTTTCACATTTTCAATGATAACGTAGTTGTCGGTTTAAGAGAAGGTGCAATGTTGCATGTTGTTAATGATAAAGTTTACCTAAAAGGAAGCACAGGTACAAAAATATTTAGAAAATATAAAGAACCCGAGTAATTTAATCCTGGAGCCTCTTTAGATTTTCTTTTAGAATTGGAGTTTTAACTATCTTAAATGGAAATGTATAGGTTCATAATATTTTTCGCCACCTAACATAAAGAGAAAAACTTATAAGTAAGGAAATTCTTACTTTTTACATGGAAACTAAAATTGTAACAGTTACGGATAAAGGACAGATTTCAATACCTACTGTCATAAGAAAGGCAGCAGATATAGAAAAAGGAGATAAATTACTAATGATAGAAAGTGGAAGAACGATATTGGTAGAGAAATTAAAGAAATCTGATTTTAGGGATTTACTAAAACATTCTGAAAAAGTAGCTGAAAAACTATGGAGTAATAAAGAGGATGACGTCTGGGATAGTGTTTGAACAGGGAGAAATACTAATTGTTCCTTTTCCGTTTTCTGATTTGAGTAGTATAAAACAAAGACCTGTTCTGGTATTATCAAAACTCGAATATAACAAAACTACAGAAGATATCATAACCTGCGGCATTACTTCGAATCTAAAGGATTCTAAATTCTCAGTATTAATAGAAAATAAGGATCTGGAAAATGGAGAAATTCCTACGGCGAGCAGGATCAAAGTTGATAAATTATTTACAATAGAAAAGAAGATTGTAAAGAAGAGAATTGGAAAAGTGAATAGAAAAATAATAGAAGAAGTAATAAGAGAATTCATTAAATTAGTTTAGAAGAAAGGTACTTGTTGGTTTACGCCCTATCCACTAGTCAATATCCGGTCGTGGCGTTATCCACCTTCTTTAAAAAATCCGGATAAGAATTATTCGTAAATCAAACACCAAAAAAAGATCGTAAGTCGTCAGGCATAGTATAGGGTGGATCAAAAGTCACTTCAATTTCACAGCCAATCTTACATTGTTCTGTTATTTTACGAAGGATTTCTTCTTTAATCGTGGGACCATAAGGACATAAAGGAGTTGTATACGTCATACGAATATCAACATGATCTTCACGAATATCCAAGTTATAAATAAGGCCCAATGTCCAAATATCAATATTCAATTCAGGATCAATAACCTGCTTCAACACAGTAATAACATCTTCTTGCGAAACCATCAAAATAAAAAGAATTCAAAGAATATTAATGTTTCGTTAACAAAAAAGATTACTTTTTCTTCTCTTTTCCTTTCGCAACATGTGTTTTCGCTAAACCATACGCAGTCAATGCAGAAACAATAGTTCCGATCACCGCAGCAACAGCACCAACATTTTCTTTAAGTTTATCAGTAAATTTCTTCGGCGTGGCATGATCAAGTTGCAATTTCACATCATCCAAACTTCTTTTAATAAGAGAAACTTCCCGATCAAATGATTCTTTTGTCATATCCGGTATACGCAACTCAAGATCCTTGATTTCTTCATTAATTTTATCAAGCGCATCAGTAAGATCAGTGAGCACATATTCTTCTGCTCTTTTAGTTAAAAAAACACGTTCATATTCCGTCACCGTGCTCCACAAAAGTTCAACTTGTTCCTGCGCATAGGCAATATCAACAACAGCAACAACTTCAGTATCTATCTGTTGAGGTACTGGAACAGAAATAGTTTCAATCGTCTGCCCAAGAAGAACATCTCCAGCATAGGCCTTAATGATAATATCAATAGTTCCAGTATTCGTCACAGAAACAAAAGTTGTTGTAAAATCAGATTGTCCTCTCAAGATGCTCACTCGTTGAGAACTCATCGTTTTTACACCATCACCACTAATTTCTGTATGCACTTCTTTCAAATCCTTTGTACCGATATTTTCAATCTGAAGTACAATTGTGTTTTGTCCAGACACGAGATTCTTCGTCACCAATCTTCCAATTTTCAATTCTTCTTTTAATTCTTTCGTTGTTAACGTAATTTTATCAGTAATGAGCGTGCTCAACACATCATTCGTTGACTCGAAAGCAAGAGATTTAATAAGCTCACTTGGTTGTGAGAGCGTATAGTTACTAAACGTCAAATTCACAGGTGTCTCAAAAACAGGAACATCAAAAACACACATCCCCTCATCACATTCTTTAACCTCGTTTTGTGTCTTAGAAAAAGAAGTTCCATCAACAGTACCAGAAAGAGTGATATCATAACTAACCGGTAAAGCGAGAGCATACATACTAAACAAAAGCAAAAAAGAAAGGTAAATGAAAGGTAATTTAAACATGGGAAATATAACGTTTATTATATAGAGGTTAGAACATAAACACTTTTTAAACCTTGTGGTTAATGCCAGATAGGTTTATATAAACAGATAAAACAAAACGTATCATGCAAGAAAGGGGAATAAGCCCGCTCATCGCAACAATTCTCTTAGTAGGATTAACCGTTTCTATCATTACAGTAATCGTTGCGTGGAGTCAAGATATCTTTAAAACCGTTTCAGAATCCTCAGAAGAATCATTAAATCAATTTAAATTAGAACAAACAGTAAGAATGACAGTAGAAAGTGCAAAGATAACAAAAAATCAAGAAGCGCTAACAGCAAAAAGCACACCACAAGAAAAAACAATACAACAAAAGGAAGAATTAAAAAAAGAAACATCATCACAAGCGCCAGAAGAAAAAACAGTATCAGTAACATTAACAAATGAGGCAGACGTAGAAATAGATTCATTTAAAATCATCGTACATTACAAAAACAAAGAAAAAGACATGATTAATATTCGAGAAAGAGGAGAGCCGCGAAAAAGAAAAAAACTAGAATTCACTATTCATGAAAAAGGCAGAGGACGCGAGTATATTGAGATTATTCCCGTAATAAATGAAAGAGAAATTCGTTCTGGAAGCGTAAAGATAACGCCTCAGGAAGGATAGCATGTTCATCATATTCGTCCCGATCATTGCATTTGCAGGAGTATTAGTTGGTATACTTTTAAAAAAGATGGCAACTGAAGAAATAAAATTCGGCAAATATGGTCCACAATATTTCATATGGATGAAACGAATTATCTTAATCCTGCTCATCGCCATCAGTACCTATT
>CAYIBE010000048.1:0-5434 GCA_964361555.1 Candidatus Woesearchaeota archaeon
AACTAAAATAGCTCAAAGTTATTCAGTTTATGTAGCTAACTTAATCCTAAGGATAAACGCCCCCACGAGATGTTCAGTTCTATTTCTACTTTACCATACTTCTTTTTGGATACATCTTCATTAAAATATCTTCTATTTTTTCGTACAACGCCTCTAATGATGTCTCATTCATGATTTTAAAATCTGCCCGCTCTATGCATTTTAAGACTTGTTGTCCATATTCTGGTTCGTTTACTCCTCTATCTCGTGATTCAACTTTTTTTAGTTCTTCTTCTGAGAGAGGATCTGTGCTCAATCTACCATCGTGTACGCGTTTTCTTTTTCTTGCTCTTCTTAATCGTGTTTCTCTTGGTGCATCTATGCCAATCAAAAAAAAGTTAGGAATCTTTTTTAGTTCTTCAATTTCTCCTGGATTTCTGATACTATCGATAATCCATTTTTGACGTACATCAATTTTTTCACATACTATTTTTGCCCAGTAACCTTCTCCATGTTCCTTCCGCAATTCGTTTCCGAGATTTTGAAGTTCTTCTCTTCTGAATTGACGATTTCTTTTTTTGATTTCTTCTCTTATGATGTCAGAGATTGAGATATATTTGAATCCTTTCTTTTGTAAGTATGAAGATACTTCTCCTTTACCAGCACCCATTGTTCCTGTTAGGCCAATAATCATGATAATCCAGATAAGATTCTTTCTTTTAATTGTTTCTTTTGAAATGTGCCATTGATTCTTCCCCTTTCTTTTCCTTTGGCGAGAATGATGATTGTTGGTACCGACATTATTCTATATTGATGTGCTAATTCTGGTTCTTTATCTACATCTATTTCGTAGCATTCAGCATTTATCTCTTTCGATACTTCTTCAAATATTGGTGCCAACTGCTTGCATGGAGAACACCATACAGCGGTAAACTTAACAACTACTGTCTTTTCTTTTTTTATTTCGTCTTCGAATTTTTTTTTGTTTATTGAATGCACGGCCATTTTTCCACTTTACGTTATTGAAATAATTACTTTATAGATAAGATATGCACAAAAAATCCATGTTAAAAATGTTTTTATTCCCAGCAACAACACGATGAAGTATAATCCAATGATGATGTCGAGTATTGAAAATGGATCTTTGATATATACGACTCCTTTTCCTATAAGATACACTATTGACAATATTGCTACTGTTTGACCCGTTCCAAAATGAAGTGTAACAAGGTTTATTGCAACGAGTATGTCTAATATGTTGAATAACCAGAGGAACATCTTTGTAGAAATACCTTCTTACTGACTTATGAACATCCCATTGAGTTACCACAGTTTAGACATTTATAACAGGCAGCATTTCTTACCGTTGTATGTCCGCAGATATCACATAAAGGAGCATCACCCATCATATCCCCTAACTGCTTTTCTTTGTCTGTTAATTTTTCATTTGGTAGTCTTGTTTGAATTTCTTTTAATGTACTTTCTTGCGTTGTTTCTCCGTTTTCTCTTGTCTCTGTTGGTGGTACGTGAACGAAGTCTGTTCTTCCCAAATATTCCATCCCTAGTATGCGGAAAACGAAATCAATGACTGACGTTGCCGACTTTATATTTGGATGCGTTGTTAATCCACTTGGTTCAAAACGTGTGAACGTGAACATTTCTACGTATTCTTCTAAAGGAACGCCGTAGCGCAGACCGAGAGAAATAGCGATAGCAAAACAATTCATAAGACTTCTGTACGAAGATCCTGCTTTGTGCATATCGATGAATATTTCTCCTATTGCTCCATCGACATATTCTCCTGTACGAATAAACACTTTGTTTCCACTGATCTTTGAGCTTATCGTTAGTCCTTTTCGTCTGTATGGTAACTTCTTTTCCGTACCTCTTTCTAATACGTTTGCCTTTTTTTCTTCTTTCAATTGCGTATTCAATGGTTGCGATGCTTTGCATCCGTCTCTGTAGAGTGCGATACACTTTAATCCCATTCTCCACGCTTCGAAGTAAATCTGTTCAATATCTTCTACCGTAGCGCTACTAGGAAGGTTTACTGTTTTTGAGATTGCTCCAGAGACAAATGGTTGTGCTGCCGCCATCATTTTTACATGGCCTATTGGCATAATGAATCGTTTTCCGCCAGGGTTTGTGTTTGCGCAATCAAATACTGGTAAATGTTCTTTTTTTATATGCGGTGCATTTTCTATATTTCCGTTTTCTAAGACGTATTCCATAATCTCTTTTCTTTCAATCGCATCATATCCTAATTTTACTAGGGCTTGTTCTATTGATTTGTTTGTTATTTTGAAGTGGCCTCCACCTGCTAATTTTTTCCATTTGATTAATGAAAATTCTGGCTCAATGCCTGTTGTGTCGCAATCCATTAGCAAGCCTATAGTTCCAGTCGGCGCGATTACTGTTGCTTGCGCATTTTTGTATCCGTATTTTTCTCCCAACTCTACTACTTGATCCCATTCTTCTCGTGCCGTCTCTAACAAATCGTTTGGGCAATACCGTACATCGATTTTGTACGCCGCATCTCGGTGTTGTTTCATTACATTCAGCATCGAGTTCTTGTTTTTTTCATAATCTTCGAATACTCCTTTTCGTGCTGCTATTTCTGCCGATGTTTTATATCCTTGTCCTGTTGTGATTGCCGTTATTGCTGCAGCAATTGCTCTTCCTTTTTCTGAATCATAGGGGATTCCATTAATCATTAAAAGAGTTCCTAGATTTGCATATCCAAGTCCTAATGGTCGTAGTTTGTGACTCCTTTCTGCTATTTCTCTTGTTGGGTATGAAGCAAAATCTACGATGATTTCTTGGGCAATGAAAAATATGTTACACGCATGCTTAAATGATTCAATGTCAAACTTACCTGTTTCATTGATATGTTTCATAAGGTTTATTGATGCAAGATTGCATGCTGTATTGTCAAGAAAGACAAATTCAGCACAAGGATTTGTTGAATGTATGTGTTCAGTATCGGCGCACACGTTCCATTTGTTCATTGTGTTATAGAACATTACTCCAGGATCTGCACATCTCCATGCAGCTTGTGAAATCATCTTCATCAAATCGCGAGCACGATATGTTTTTCTGATTTTTTTTGTGATTCTTTCTATCGTGTTCCACTCTCTGTCTTCTAAGACTGCGTTCATGAATTCGTTTGGGATCATTACTGAATTGTTTGAATTTTGTCCTGATACTGTTGCGTACGCTTCTCCGTTAAAATCTGCAGTGATTCCTGAAGTGATAAGTGCGAGAGCTTTTTCTTCTTCTCTTACTTTCCACATAATGTACTCTTCTATCTCCGGATGATCCATATCTAATACGCACATTTTTGCCGCTCTTCGCGTAATGCCGCCTGATTTTACTGCCGCCGCGCTTCTATCGAGGATTTTTAAATATGACATCAAACCTGATGAAGCTCCTCCTCCTGAAAGTTTTTCATCGACTGCTCTCAGTGCTGAAAAATTTGTTCCCGTACCACTTCCATGGCGAAAAAGTCGCGATTCATTCGTTATTAATTCGTAGATCGACTTTAACGAATCCTCAATTTTCTGAATAAAACATGCACTTAGCTGCGGATGAGAATAATGATCTTCACACTCTTCTACTTGGTCTGTGTTGAGATTATAAAAGTACGAATCAGGTTCGTTTCCTCCTCTTATGCTATATTTATGATATAGTCCGCAATTAAACCATACGGGAGAGTTAAATGCGCCTATTTGATGAATGAGCATGTAGGTTAATTCATCTTCGAATGCTTGTGCATCTTCAGTTGAATCAAAGTACTCGTTTTCTTCACCAAACTGTCTTATTGTATGGGAAACACGTGTCACAAGTTGCTTTACGCTTGTTTCTCTGCCTTCCGATGTTGGTACTTGTGTTCTTTTAAAATACTTTGATGCTGCAATGTCCACTGCAAGTTGAGACCATGAAACAGGAGCTTCGATATTTGACATTTCAAATACGACTGTTCCATTTGGCTCAGTAATCTTTGATGAGCGAAGACTATATTCTGTTGTGTCGAGAGGATCTTCTCCTTCTCGTGTGAATTTTCTCTCTATTCTTAATCCTTGTTTTACTATTGTTTTTATTGACATTTTTTCACCTCTTCTTTTTTGTCAATATCTTAATCTCTTCGATAAATGATGATGGATCTTCAAATTCCCTATACACAGATGCAAAGCGGATATAGGAGACTTTGTCTAGGGCTTTTAGTTTTTTCATTACTAATTCTCCAATTATGTTTGTTGGAATTTCTGATGAATTTTTACTTCGTAATGTTGCTTCTAGATTATCGAGGAGTTGTTCTATCTGTTCTGAGGATATGGCACGTTTTTCTGTTGCTTTTAGAATGCCTGATTTTAGTTTTTCTCTGGAGAATTTTTCTCTTCTGTTATCTTTTTTTATCACTGTTAAGTCTGTTTCAATCCTTTCATATGTTGTAAACCTTTTTTGGCACTTTAAGCACTCTCTTCTTCTTCTTGTTACGATATTATCTTCGGTTTCTCTTTTATCTACTACTTTCGTATCCTCTGTGTAGCAGTAGGGACATTTCATTTTCTTTTGTTACTATTTTTTAATAGACACAACAGATTGTGTTCTTTTTTTATACAAACACTATCTCTAGTGTTCTTTCATTGATGAGCTATATAAAGTTATGTGTTCTTTTTTATACGATTTCTGTTTTCTATAATTTCGTTTATTGTATTTCATTATTATGTTTGAGAAAATCATATAAACTCGTGAACTTGCTTATATATTATGAAGAGGTTGGTTATTCTTGTCGTTTTCTTAATGCCTTTTGTATATGCTGACAATTATGATGGATATAATGATTTGACATTAACATTCAATGCTCGTTCTACTTTAGATCTTCTTGCGCAAAAAGGGGCACGATTAGATTCTCTTCAGGCAGATCTTAAAATCTTTCCTATTTCATCAAATACGCAAAATGTACTTACTTTGGATACGTTTGCTATTCCTGAAGCTAAAATTGATAAGACAAATAGTATTCGATATTTGTGGACGCGTTTGCATAATCAGTATGTTTTTGGGTTGACATCAACGGTTAAAATTACTAATGGTCTTGTTAAAATTCATTCGAAAATTCCTTTTCCATATGACTTTCATGGTGAACACCAAGAATATCTTAGTGAATCTTCTTTTATTGATATTAATGATGATATTCGACAGAAAGCGAATGAACTTATTGCTGGAAAGACAGACTACTATGGTGCTGTGTTCATCTTGGCAGAATGGGTTCAAAAAAATATTAACTATGACCTTAATACGTTAACTGCGCAAGCTGTCAAAAAATCTAGTTGGGTTTTTACTTATCAACAGGGTGTTTGCGATGAACTTACTAACTTGTTTATTTCTCTTCTCCGTAGCGTTGGTATTCCTGCTCGGTTTGTTACGGGTACTGTTTACTCTTCTCTTGATGAAA